>WFOZ01000665.1 GCA_015487825.1 Planctomycetaceae bacterium | reverse complement strand
ATGTACCACCGCCATTCATTGTCTGAGAGCTCGCGAACGTAGTTAACAACGAGTATGTCATCGGCAGCGGAGACAGTACAGAATTCGTGATGGCCGTTTGGAATTGTGTTGCGATCGTGATTGGCAATAGACACAGCAATCGCAAGATTCATCAATAACCGCGGAGACCAAAAGAAAAATGGTTCGCATTCGAGTTCAGGCTGGCGTGTTCTGGCGTGAAGCAATTGGCCGGCGTCAGGAATCGCATCACCGACATCAGATGACAGGAATTGAATTTGGAAGCTGCGTAGTTTCAGTGAATGTGAATCACAGTGCGGGCACCACCCCCGATCATCAGCGGTCATTCGAGAGGCGAGAATACGATTTTGTGGAGTAAGTTGACGGTCGCATTGACTGCATTTCGGCGGAGCGTAGACGAAGGGCAACGGTTCAGGAAAGACGATCGAGCTACATGATGCGCAGCCGTAAACGTGATCGCAGAAACAAAACGCCGGCGATTCGTAACCGCATTCGCAGTGGAGCAATGCCTCACCTGGCGGCAGTTGAAGATTGTCAATCACAATATTGATGTGTGGTTAGCGGCATAACTTGTACTTGACCTGCACAATATTGAATATGACGCCCACAAGGCATCATATTTCGTCAATTGGGGATTTCGTGTTTTCGGGGTTCACACTTCACATGACACTGCACAAAACAGTACTGTAAAGAGCTGCTCCGGCTAAGCAAAAAAGACGTCCACTCTTATGAATGGACGCCTCTTGAAATTCTATATTATCTGATCGCTCGACATTACCAGGCGAAGTGAGCGAAAGCCTTGTTTGCTTCTGCCATGCGGTGGATGTTTTCGCGGGTTGTCATCGCAGTACCTTCTTTTTTGGAGGCGGCGATGAATTCTTCAGCCAGGCTTTGTGCAATCGGGCGTCCTTTTCGGCTGCGAACAGCAGCCAGAACCCAGCGGATCGCCAAAGTTTGTTGACGTTTCGGTTTAACGGGAGTTGGAACCTGATAGGTTGCTCCGCCGACTCGTTTTGATTTCACTTCAATGAACGGCTTGCAGTTTTCGAGGGCTCGTTCAAAAACTTCAATTTCCGATTCTTCCGGCATTCGCTCTTTGATAATATCGAGTGCATCGTAGAACGCTCGCTGTGCAATACTTTTTTTGCCATCCAGCATTAAGCAGTTAACGAACTTCGAAGCAAGAATTGAATCGAAACGGGGATCAGGTTTGAGCTGGGTAGCGCTCGCAGTAAATCGTTTTGCCATTTTTAATTTATCGTATCAAACAGGTATCTGATTTTGGAAAAATAAGAGGACTATGAAAATTATTTAGGGCGTTTCACACCATAACGGCTGCGAGCCTGTTTACGGTCGCTGACGCCGAGGGTATCGAGAACACCGCGGATCACTTTATACCGCACGCCGGGCAAGTCGCGAACTCGACCGCCACGAATAAGAACGATGGAGTGTTCCTGCAAATTGTGGCCTTCGCCGGGAATGTAAGCGGTGACTTCTTTCCCGTTGGAAAGACGAACACGAGCCACTTTCCGTAACGCTGAGTTCGGCTTTTTAGGTGTCATTGTCTTTACTTGCAGACAGACACCACGCTTTTGCGGACAACTTTCCAAAAGAGGAGTGTTGCTTTTTGATGTTTTTTTCTTACGTGGCTTGCGAACAAGTTGATTGATCGTCGGCATATTTGCAGACCCTAACCTCTTACATAGACTAATGTTATCGATTATCCTGGACGTTTCGTTCCCTGAAACAGATCAGATAAAACCGTACAGAAATTCCCTGTTTTTCTTTCCGAAACATCGGAAGCGAACAGATTAGCGACAAATCGGAGTGTCGTCAAACGACTTACGTCGATTTCCGTCTCTTTTCCGAGCTGATTCTCCGAAAGGTTCCAATCATTTAGCAGACTTAATCGCCCAAAGGTTTTCAAATGTCCTTAAGTACATCACCCCATCGGAAACAACCGGCGAAGAGGACATATCTTCTCCCAGATCGTTTTCGGCGACAATTTCAAATTTTCGCCCTGCTTTGAAAACGGTAATTCGCCCATCGCGAGCAGTCAGATAAATGTTTCCATCGACGTAAACCGGCGAGGCTCGATGTCGCATACGATGAGTTCGTTGCAGTGGATAAACTTCTTTTCCTGATCGAGCTTCCAGACAAAAGACATTGCCATCCTGCCTGCAAATGTAGGCTAAACCACCCACGATCAGCGGGGAAGGAACATCAGTTGTTTTTGGGACACGCCAAAGTTCATATTTTTTGGAATGAGTCACGTCTCCTTTTGCGTTACCATCGACTGCAACAACAGGCCCTTTTTTAGCGGTCGGACAGACAATAACACCATCCCCATAAGACGGAGAAGCAACCAAACGCAGGTAGCGATTATAATTGTCAGCAGGGTTTAAATCCCCCAGACGCCAAATTTCAGAGCCATCTTCGAGCCGATGAGCAGTTGTATAATCTCCACCATGCACAAGTAGATATTTTTGCTTACCATCCTGATAAAGAATGGGAGATGCATAGGAGTGTTTGTTTTCGTGAGTCGCTTTGCTGGGGCGATCGACTGCATATACCTGTTTTCCAGTCGTTTTATCCAAACAAATCACTTTGGAAAATCCAGGTTCTTCAGTTGCCATCGAGCCATGCATTATCGCCATGTAAATCCGATCCCCGTCAACGACGGGAGTTGAAGACATGCCGAACTGGATATCGAACTTGCCATATCGGTCCTGCAAGTTGAATTTCCAGATTTGCTTTCCGTTAAAGTCGTAACAGCCGAAATCACCTGTTCCCATAAAAGACCAGACATACTTGCCATCAGTTACGGGGGAAGGAGAGCAGGAATTCCCTTCGTCTTTGCGGGCGATTGCATTTCCTGCCCCTACTTTTCGCTCCCACAGTTTTTGTCCTTTTCTGTTGAAGCAAATTAACAGCAGGTCATCACCGGAAGGAGAGGTAAGGAAAATACGATCTCCCCAGACAACCGGTGTTGCTCCGGCAGGTTCGGGTAAAGGAGTTTTCCAGAGTACATTCAAATTGTTTTCGCCGCCGAATTTGACGGGAATCCCTTTTTCATTGGAAATACCATTTTGAGTCGGACCACGCCAACTGGGCCAGTTTTCTGCTTGGGATTTGCTTTGAACAGCCACCAGGCAGATACTTAAACAAAGTGAATTCAGCAGTAACTTTTTTATCGATGCTGTGAAGTGCATGTTTTCTCTCCGTAGGTTAGGCTTTCCAGCCTGACAGAATGTTGTTGTTCGCTGAGGGTGTTATTTGCAACCACTAATATGACGGGGATTTCCACGAAGGTCAATTGAACAGGGAAGTTGGTAGCGATGATCTGAAAAATCGGGAGAGTCTCTGGGTTGAAGTCATTGCAGCTCTGCGCTAAATTGTACCCAAACGATAATGTCGCACCTGCGTTCGTGTTTCGTAAGGTGGCATACCGAATTACTTTCCAAATCACTTGTTTGTGATTTGGACACAATCTTGCGGGGTGAGTTGTAAGGCAGCCGACGGCTGTTGCAGGAAAAAAATGTTTCGTGTACCACGGTCCCAACAGGGAACGTGCACACGAAACGGGAAAATTGACTGACAAGTTAAGAAGTTTAACCAGCCCGACTTGCTTAATAATAATTCAACAACTGGTAACAAATAATAATGGCAACGCAGACGGCATCGGATTACAGTGCTGCAGATATTGAAGTTCTCGAAGGACTCGAAGCGGTACGCAGGCGGCCCTCGATGTATATTGGCGGTGTCGATAACCGCGGTTTGCACCACCTGCTGTGGGAAATTGTTGATAACAGCGTAGACGAATTTCTCGCTGGCCACGCCGATACGGTCAAAGTCATTTTGCATAAAGATGGAGCCTCGTTAACGGTATCAGACAACGGTCGCGGCATCCCGGTTGATAAACACCCCAAGTATAAAAAGAAATCTGCATTGGAAGTGATTCTGACAACACTCCATGCGGGGGGAAAATTTTCAGACAAAAACTATGCCCGTAGCGGCGGCTTGCATGGTGTCGGTTCTTCGGTCGTGAATGCCCTTTCTGAAGAGATGGTAGCAACCGTTCATCGCAATGGTTACGAATGGATCCAGCGATACAAGCGGGGACGTCCGACAACACCATTGAAAAAAGCGAAGCCGTTCAAAGGGCACGGCACCGTCATCTTCTTCCGTCCCGATACCGAGATTTTCAGACGAACAAGTTTCAGTTCAGAAACAATTCGCCAGCACCTGGAGGATATTTCGTTCATCCACGCGGGCTTGCGGATTCGTTTCATCGATGAAGCCAAAGGGGAAACGCATGAGCTGTATCAACCGGACGGGATTCGTGCTTATCTGGATAAGCTGACGACAGACGAAAAGAAGAAGCCAGCCCATGAAACAATTTTATCTGCTGAAAAAGATGATAAGACAATCAAAACGGAAATCGTTTTACGCTGGACCGAAGCAACCGACGAACAGCTACGCAGTTATGTAAACGGAATCCGCACTCACGCGGGTGGAACGCACTTGAACGGAGCGAGAGCTGGTATTGTTAAAGCGTTTCGCAATTACATGGAAGTCCATTCGATCAAGCCGAAAGGAGTGTCGATTACGGCGGAGGATATCCGCGAAGGGATCTTGGGGAT
>WFOZ01000664.1 GCA_015487825.1 Planctomycetaceae bacterium | reverse complement strand
GGGGTAAATTGACAACTGATTGCAAATTGTTGTCTGGTGGATTCGATCTTTTTGAGAGCAAACGTTTCTGAATAGAAACTCCCTTGATTCGTCTATTAGAACCAGTTTTGCGACCACGAGCCGATGAATAAAACGTCCGTGCTTTCATAGCTCCTAAAGCACCTTACCGGAAACAAAAGTGTTGTTCAAATATCGATGGTAATTTGCCTGGTATGCAAATGTCTTTCAGAAATAACAAGAAACGAATAATATATAGAAAAGAGTAGAGACGCCTTGCCTCAATTTGATTTGGGCATGTCCAAGTCTATTTATCGAAAATGAAAAACTAGCTGTTTTTTTTTCCACTCCCAACTGGGAATCTTCGAGAGCGGATTATTCGCAAACAGCAGAGCCAATATTCACCCACCGTTTTAAGAGTAGCCAGTCCGTAAATCATACTGCGTCGAAAATTAATGCTTGATGCTTCTTTAAAATAACGCACGGGAACGGGAACATCCCCAATTCTAAACCCATGAAATACGACCTGTGCAAGAAACTGGCTATCGAATACAAAATCCTCTGAATTTTCCATGAAATGGATAGTTTCTAAAACTTCCCTGCGATAAGCACGGAATCCAGTGTGATAATCACCGACATTCTGTCCCAACGCAATATTTTCGAAAAAGGTCAACGCTCGGTTAGCAAAATACTTGTACTTGGGCATTCCCCCTTGCAAAGCTTCGTGGCGAGTCCGAATTCTAGAACCCAAGACAACGTCACAAATATCAAGGCGAAGAAATCGAACGGCTGCATCCACTACGCGTGCATCATACTGGTAATCTGGATGAATCATTACTACATACTCAGCGTTCAACTTGAGTGCTTCTTGATAACACGTTTTCTGATTTCCTCCATAGCCACGGTTTTTATCGTGTATGTAAACTTTTAGCCCAAGAGACTTGGCAATTTTAACTGTTGAATCTGTGCTTCCATCGTCAACCAAGATGATTTCGTCTACGAATGACATTGGTAAATCACGTACAGTTTTCTCCAGAGTTGATTCAGCATTGTATGCTGGCATAACAACTACTATTTTCCCTTGACTGAGGGTATTGCTTAAATCAGCCTCAGCACAATTATCGATTTCCATTAAACGTACTTTAAAAAGTAAAATGATCATGGTGATGTAACAAACATTCTGATTTATTTGCTTGGTTCTGTAACTTCTTTCATTTTCCATGTCCTGAGATCTGCGATATAAACCCATCGCTCCGGCCATTGTTTCTGAATATCTGAGATTGAAACTGCCTGTTTAGCATCTCGAATAAACAGGATATCTCCTTTCAAATCTGGATCATTGACAATGTACTCCTGATGCAGATCGGAAGGAGTGGTTTTGACAAGAACTATTGCAGGAAGATGAACGAGTGACGAGTTAATAAGTAGATGAAACTGTTCATAGCGATGAGCAGAAAAGTACAGTATCCCTAATGCTTTATTTGTAGGACAAGTTTTATCGGAGTTAAACGAACATAGAAAAAAGGAATTTACTAAAAAGAAACACCACCAAGCTGGAAGCCAGGTAGTACGAGATAAACTAGCAAATCGACAGGTATAAATTACGATGACGTCAAGCAAAATTAACCATAAAAAAAGCGACTCAAAAACGTAATGCCAGCCGAAAACACCCGAAAACCAATATGGAAAGTAGGCGGCATGAGTAATGAATATCAAACCCAGTAACAGACAAATACTGCGAAGCCCAGTCAGCAAAAAACCAACTGCAAAAGTACCGGCAAGCACTAGAGGGAGGAATGCACCAGTGTAATATAAACTGGAGATTAGACGTACCTTAGCGTTTCTTAAAGCAAGAGGAAGGGTTAAATTTTCAGCCCAGGAGTCGTACGCGTTCAGTCTATTGGGAGCAATGATTTGGTTTCCTCGCACAACGTTATCAAAACCGTATCGATGGTTTGGCGTATAATGTTCCTGGTAGGCGACATACGGCAAGCCCCCATAGCTACCTGTAACTGCATAATTCTGAGAGAGTTGGATAATCCCCGCCACAACCATTGGGATCCCAAATGAACATACCATCAGAATAATCTTAGTCGGTTGCTGCCTAGACCTTTGATTCTTTTGTACGAAATCAAAGATGAGACATGGTATAATAACCACAAGCCATGAGGTTGCTGTTAACGGTCTGCACAATCCTGCAAACGCAAAGCCCCCTCCTGAAATGAACAACCAATGAAACTTACGTTTTTGTATCCAGCAGAGGGTACCGTACAGACCGATGGCAAGCCCCATTGCTGTGGGAGTGGAAGAGAGTAATAAATTCGAAAAAATACTCATCCCTGGTGAAAGTGCAGTGAACATTCCAGCAATAAATCCTCCGGAGCCATTTGTAAGTAAACGGCTTACCAAAAATGCCAGAGCCGCCACAATGGCACTGGAAACCCACATGCCTATGATGGGGTAACCAACCCAAACGAAAGGAGCCAGCCACAAACCTGTTCCAGGAAAGTAGCGACTTGCCACGCTACCGTTGTTAATTACGTGCATCGAATTAAAAAGTTGAGGAAATTTTGCGTGGCTGGGATATGTCCAACGCCCACCCAAGATCATTTTCGCTTGGAGCAAATAACTGTACTCGTCATGAATAAGTGGAGGAGATTCAGATAACGAAAGTGAACTAGGAGGAGACATTTCTAGCGATGAAGTATACGCAGACATCATCAGAGATGATATTACTACCACCATCAAGCCTAAGAGTGTTAATATTCTCTTCTCAAAATATGGTATTGATATTTTCGATTTGACAGGGGTACCTGAGGATGGCACTCTACTCTGAACAAATAACCAGACCCCGAGGCCAACGGCAAACCACAACGTTAGCATGATACGAAACGAAGAATACTCATCAAAAAACCACAGAATGCAGATACCGTTCACAAAGGCCAGAATACCAGTGCAGAAAATCACTCTCTTCACTAATGGAGTCTGACTTGAGACTCTATCATTGTATCTCATTACTGGCTCGTTCGATTTCACTTCGTTTGACATCATGGAAAAGATAGACTTTGTTTTCCTTGCAGGGCCACCATGTGGTGTAAGTTAAACTGCAAGGGACTTCCTGGAAGTGGTGTTCCCCACCATATAATCCAACGGGGATTTCTTCTGAAATGGAAATCATATATTCAGGTTCAATAATTCGTATGAGGTTTCCAACCCACCATGGTCGATAAAAGGATGCTGAATCGCGGCCTTTACTGGGCCACCATGGAGGAAGTTTGATCGGGAGTGCCGGTGCATCTTGATTTGATTGTTCATAAACATACCATCCGTCAAAAGCGTAGCCTCCATCGATATGGTCTACCGAGACTCCGGAGGCCTTCACTTCCTCGGCAGCAAGAAATACTGCTCGTGATATAGCGTGAATATCATGGCTTGTGACGATTCCATAAATACCATAGACAGCAATCCACAGAACAGCTACAGGCCAAAGTCGGGTAACATGACTTTGATGGGCTGCTCCTACTACGATTGCAATCACAGTAGGTGCAATCAGTAAAAGATGTCGATCAAATAGAATCGTGCTGGTAGCGATGACATAGCCAACCTGTAGCCCAAATAGAATTAT
>WFOZ01000663.1 GCA_015487825.1 Planctomycetaceae bacterium | reverse complement strand
GGTCAAATCCACTGTGCAAACCATCTCCGATACTCCATGAAGAAATTGCTTTTGCAATTATAAAATGAAAGTAAGAATCTACCAGCACAGCTGGCTCTGCGTTCCCGAAAAGAGCCACCGGGTGATGCGATATCAATTCTCGAATAGTTTGTCGATCTGGCGCATCGATTGTTGAGCGGCTTTTTTGCCGAGGTTGAACAGTTTTTCCGCAGCAGTGAAATCGTACCAGGGGACTTGAGACACGTCTGGCTTGATCAACAGATCAGCCCGGTGGCGAACCTGCTTCCTCCAATAGTTTTCGCCGACTTCATCGACACGCATTAAAACATCCAATGCCGTTTTACATTCGATACCCGGGACAACATCATTGCTGACTTCGACAGCAATGACAGGCGAGTGCCCGTAAGATCGTGCGATTCGAGCAGGTAGCGAGCAAAAAGTTCCGGTATCGCATAACTGCATATTGCTAAACTGAACAGGAGGAAAAATCCCGGGCAACGAAGAAGACCCTCGAACCGCTTCACGAACCGGGCCATTTTCGAGAACGACCTGATGCCCGGAAATCAGATCCACGGCGACAACTGAAAGTGGAATCGGAAAATCTTCTATACTTCTTTCTTCAACCAGGTTTTTCATGACATCTTCAAGCAAAATCCCGGGTAACATTCCCGGTTGTGTCACAATGCGTCTAAACAGGCGGTTCGCTTTAAGAAATTCTCCGATCCGGTAGTACCAGGAAAAATAACTCGCTTCCTGTTCGGAAGAATCACTCCCCATACCAAACAAAGTTTGTTGATGTTTTTGAAAACGCTCTGAAAGCAGATAACGAAGAGCCTTCGCCCGGATTTTTTGCGGATTGTCGCCGGTCGCAACCATCGCACCGACCAGGCTTCCCATACTCACTCCAACAATTCGCTTAATGGAATAGCCGGCTTCCAGGAGAACCTCAATTATCCCCAGATGTGCCAGCCCGCGGGCTCCTCCTCCTCCAAGGGCAAGAGTGAGTTCCTTTTTATTCGAATTTCGATCACTCATGGAAAACATAACTCCCATCCAACAAGGCAATGGCCGACATCTTTCAGGAAAACCGATTCAAACAGGGTTGAATGCCTGATCGAGAGGACTATACTTTCTGAAGTAGATTTGAGCGAGAGAGATCTCTGGTTGAGATTAACAGAGTGCGATCGTTTATCAAAAGACTTCGCATTTTCAAAATAACCTTTAACAGCCCAACAGGAGAGAAAAATGGCAGCACAAGTAGGAAAACCGGCACCGGCATTTGAAGTTCAGGCTTATGACCGCACAAAAGACAATACAGACGATCAGTTCCCGACCATTAAACTGGATGACCTGAAAGGGAAATGGGTTTGCCTGTTTTTCTATCCACTCGATTTCACGTTCGTCTGTCCAACTGAAATCACTGCATTTAACGATGCTCTAGGCGAATTCGAAAGTCGTGACTGCGCCCTGCTAACTGCAAGCACCGACAGTGTTTACAGCCATAAAGGATGGTGCGACAGCCACCCCGGCCTTGCAGAATTGAAGTACCCGATGCTGGCAGACACTAATCACCAGCTTTCAGAAGATTACGGCGTTCTGCTGGAAGATAAAGGAATTGCTTACCGAGGTATTTTCCTGATCGATCCAGAAGGTATTGTCCGCTGGCTGGCAATTCACGATTTGGGAGTTGGTCGCAACGTCGAAGAAGTTCTTCGAGTTCTTGATGCTTTCCAGACAGACAAGCTTGTCCCATGTAACTGGAAAAAAGGAGATAAGACCCTTGATTAATTGAGGCGATTCTCTGTCGAAAGATTACCAAAAGGGCATCTCGAATGAGTTGCCCTTTTTTTATTTACCCGGCTACATCTACATTTGAAGGAATCAAACAGCCAGAGAAAAACTCTACCACTGCCTAACCGCGATTAAAGTATAATTCTACGCTCAACAGGAAATCTCGCATATTCAGCTAGAAATGCAAATTGAGCTGCCTGCGCCCTTCAGGATTGGCAAAACTCTCTCTTGAACATGGAACGGCTTGCTGGTTTAGGTCCAATTGCGATTGTTTTTATCAGGCAATCATTGTACCCTCTCTGGGTTGAGTCCATAAACGGTGAGTCTCGGTTTCAGGAAGGACAGGCGACTGTGTCAGAGGATCAGTCATTTCAGATAGAACGTAATAACGATATTACAATTGTTTCTTTAGGGCCAAATTATGGCTCTATTGAAGGACAGTTAGTCAGTGACACCGAAAAGAAACTGCTCGAGGTTGCCAGGAATGAAG
>WFOZ01000662.1 GCA_015487825.1 Planctomycetaceae bacterium | reverse complement strand
CACCTATGTGATCGCAGTATGGAAGAAGCAATCGATTTATTCGAGGGAACGATCTGGGCATCGCATCATAATTGCAGAACGCTGGTGCCGGGGGATCGTCAGTTGAGTGATGATTTGATTCGCCTTTTAATTTCACGTGGAGCCGTCATCGGGGCAGCGTTTGATGCGTGGATGCTCAAAGCGGGCTGGGAAATCGGCTCGACCGTTGCAGGCGAATTGAAAATTGAGGCGGCTGTAGATCATATCGATCATATCTGCCAAATGGCGGGCAACACCGATCACTGCGCGATCGGCAGCGATCTCGACGGCGGCTTCGGCAACGAACAGACGCCATCCGACTTAAAAACAATTGCAGATTTACAGCGCCTGGATGAACTTCTGAGTAACCGTGGATATAGTGATGAAGACATCGAAAAAATATTCAACAAAAACTGGCTACAATCTTTCCGATCTGTTTTGCCGCAGGCGTGAAAATACAAGAGATTGACGTAACTATTCAGCAGTGTTTGGTTATTGCAGAAATTAAGGTTGTTTGTAGGGTCCGCTATTGCGGACCACGATGGGAGGTGGATCTTCCTATTTCTGCGGTGGTCCGCAATAGCGGACCCTACGCCAGCGCTGAATAGTTACAGATTGACAATATAGTCGTAGGGTGCGTTGTAACGCACCAAATGAGGCATGCGTATTACAAGGTGCGTCACGACGCACCCTACTGTCTAATGGGATAACATTATGAATGAGCCATTAACACAGACCGAAGGGGAAGCCACGTTTGAGTACGATCCTTCGTACTTGAATGCGTTGCGTGAATTGTACGTAATGGGAAGGCTTTGGGTGATCAGCCTGGTTTGGTCGATGGGCTACTGTGCGTTGTTTGCTTATCGCTCCCCGGAAGCGAACGAACCGGTGGCTATTATTTGGGGGGTGCCGAGTTGGGTTCTGTGGGGGATCGCGCTGCCCTGGGGTTTTTGCAGTGTGGTGACAATCTGGTTTGCCCTGTTTTACATCAAGGAAGATGACGCTGACCTGCTGGCTGCAGAGGCATTGCTCGAAGAGTCCTTAAAAAAGTCAGAAAGTGATGTCTTGTGAGATTATCCTTCATCGATTCACCAACAGGTTTCGTGCTGGCGATTTCCGATGCCAACGCAGCACTGGTTACGTTCGGGCTTTACTCTCTGATTGTGCTTGGGCTGGCGATATTGAGTCATCGTTTGTTATCCAGTCGCAGTTTTCTGGCGGAGTATTTTCTGGGTAGCCGCAGCTTGGGCGTTTGGCCGTTTATGTTTACATTTGCTGCCACGAGTGCCTCTGCGGGCTCATTCGCCGGATTCCCTTCGCTGATTTACGCACACGGCTGGGTACTCGCCCTGTGGATTGCCGGTTACATGATGGTCCCGCTTATTGGAATGGGACTGTTGGCGAAACGGCTCAACCGGATGGCAAGACAGTCCGGTTCGATCACACTTCCCGAATTGATGTATTCACGTTTTGGGCATGGTTCGGTCGCAGTGGTGGCGACGACACTTATTGTTTTTCTGCTGACGTTTTACCTGGTGCCTCAATTCAAAATCGCCAGCATCATTTTGCAATCGCTGATGGCTGATGTTCCGATTTGGCATCAGTCTGCGTTGTTGTTGGGTTCAGTGACATCCACAATTCCGTATCTGGATCAGGCGGATCCCGGTTATCTTCTGGGGTTACTTTCATTTTCGATCATGGTGATTGCTTACACCTCGTTGGGCGGATTTCGTGCGGTTGTCTGGACCGACGTGCTGCAAGGCATTGTGATGTTTACCGGCGTGATTATCATGCTGGTACTTGTCCTCCAGCAAGTGGGTGGTCTTTCAAAAGCAACCAACACGTTGGCGAAAATGACACCTCCGGTGTTATGCGAAGCGACATTCAGCCGAACCGATAAGACAGCAGCAGGACCGCTTCAAATACCGAGTGAAAGCTGGTTCGAACTGGCTGGCTCGGAAGGAAAACCGGCGCGTCTGTTTCGCATCAACGAAATTGCTCGCATTCTGGAAAAGAAAAATGATTCGAAGTCCGTCAAATGTGTTGAGATTCTCAGTCAGTATGAACGAGAGCTGTTTCAATCGTGGAAAGAAAAAAATAAAGCCGTTATTGTTCCAGATCATTTACTTGCCGAAGTTTCCAACGAAAAACCCTATCAGCACGGAGCCGGGCAAACGGGCGTTTATGTTTCTGCACCGGGCCCCAACTTCAACGATGTTAACGGTTTTTTGCCGCTCGCGGTTGCGATTTCGTTTTTCATGTACTGGGCGATTGGCGGAGCCGGGCAGCCAGGCAGTATGGTGCGGTTGATGGCTTTTGACAGCATCAAGACGTTGAAACGTGCGCTGGCATTACTGGTGTTGTATTTTGGTGTAATCTACATTTCGCTCGTTCTCATTTTCTGCTGTTCCCGTGTTTTGATTCCCGGATTGGATCAAACGCCGGATCGCATCATGCCGCTGCTTTCGATGCACCTGGCATCGACCGCGGGCATTCCGTGGTTGGGGGGCTTGTTGATGGCGGCTCCGTTTGCAGCCGCGATGTCTACGGTAGACAGTTTCATGCTGATGATTTCTTCCTCGTTGGTGCGTGATATTTATCAACGTGGTTTCAATCCCGATGTCAGCGAAAAAACAGTCAAGCGGCTCAGTTATTTCTGCACCGTTGCGATTGGCGTGATTGTGATGTTTGCCGCGGTGAACTCGCCGAAGTTTCTGCAGATACTGATCGTCTTCACCGGTGGCGGACTTTCTTCTGCATTTTTGATTCCCATTTTCTATGCGATGTACTGGCCACGATTTAACAACACCGCTGCGATTGCTTCGATGCTTGCCGGGTTCTTTTCTTATTTGAGCTTGTACGCGGCAGGTGTCTATATTCATGGGGCTCCCAAACCGTACCTGCTGCTTTCGCAAGACCCGTTCCTGTGGGGCTTGGTCGTTTCCGCAGCAGTTGGTTACTTTGTTTGCAAGGCAACCCCGCCCGCTCCGTTGGATATTCAAAAGAAATTTTTCGGGCGTAACAAGCAAGTGGCTTAGTATCTTATCAATGAAATGCTGCGCAAAAGTGGCAGGAAATATTGAAATAATTGGGTAGCCCATCCGCTTTTAGCGGTTGGGTTGCGTAGCAACAAGACGAATGCGCCATGTGGTCTCCAAGATTATTGGAAGCTCAAATTAAATCT
>WFOZ01000661.1 GCA_015487825.1 Planctomycetaceae bacterium | reverse complement strand
GTGAAGCAGGAGATTCATTCCCTTGCGTTCCCAAGGTGGACCTTGGGGACGAGGAAGTAACATCAAGGTATATCACGAGTTACATCAATACTCAAATAGAACCTGGCGCTGTCCAGGTAGATTCTATAAAGAAACCCTGCTTTTCCGGAAATGGGAAAGCAGGGTTTTGATATTAGCGTGTCCGGAAAATTAGTCTCTGGACATAAACAACCGCAGAACATACCAGAACATTGTTGCGATGGAAGCAAACAACGCCAACGCGGCGGAAACATGCTGATCTGTTCGGTAATGTTGCATGACGTTTGAGGTATCATACAGAATATAACCAGCCATTAAGCCGATCATCGCTACAGAGAACCAAGTGCCAAGTTGGAAGCCACCAAAGAAGGCACCAATGATAATCAGCCCGATTGCGGCGAATCCCGCAACTGCCAGAAAACCTCTCAGAAAAGAAAAGTCTGCTCCGGTGATCATTACGAACGCGGTGAGCCCTCCGAAAATGACGAATGTCAACAGAGCAGCGTCAACGATAATTTCAGGTTTTCCCATGGGGCCTGTGATGACCCAGATAATGGGCACAAAAATAACTGCTTCTGCAACAGTATAAAGTACCAGTCCCATATATTGCTTGGTGAGAGAGGCACCATTCATTGCCCATGAATTGGCCACCCAACTTGCCCCTAAAAACATCCCCAGAACTAGCAAGCCGTTGCCAACTCGCCATAAACCTATAAGAGGCTCTGCTATCGCTGGTGTATTGACAAAAATATACAGCAGACCGGCAAAGCAGAAGATGGCACCGGTTAAATGGGTGTAAGTTCGTCTGATGAATGCCGCCCGTTCCTCGCGAACTGCATCAATCGCAAAAGGGCTTTCTTGTGCGTATTCGTTACCGTAACTCATTGGGAGGTTCTCCTGTTTTCGTATTTATTAATTTGTTTCGTTTAGGGGTTTAAGCAAGGGAAGTATAGTCACACAATGAGCAAATATCCAGTGGAAAATTAATTGAGGCGTTTTTTTGGGCAGGCCATGTCGTTTGCGCTAAAAATCAGGTGGTCTGCTTCATCATGTGCAGAGCTTGTAACAGGTTTGACTGAGTCCAGAGTAGCGGCGTGATGTCGTTGGGGACATATTTCCCTTTTTCCAGATAATACGATTCCGGACATCGAAGCGTTTCAAACGACGAGGCTTCGTTTGTTAACTGGGTAAGCGAACGGTGAAAGTATGCCACCTGCTTTTTGCGGTCGGCTGAACTTTGTGATTCCAGATATCGTTTTCCATAAATAATCGAGATTACAGGATCGAAAATACACCATTGGGCTTCTTCCCCCGGCGACAAAAGAGCATCGCGGGTTGATTGATCGTCGCTGAAATCTTCGGTTCTTTTTTCGGGATCGAGCTTCGATTTGTAATCGGCACACCAGTAGGAATCGCCGAGGTAACGACGGATGCCGTATTCGCCCTGCAGGTGTTCAATCACATTGCCGATAATTCGATCTGCGATTGCACCGTCCACTATCTGAAGCGGCTCAACCAAAAACAGTAACGCCGCATCATAATCACGATGCTTCAACGGGTCTTTCTGAATACACTCTTCCGGGAGGATATCAAGCATCGCATTTTGACCGCGCGTGATTGCATCTTCGAGCCAGTCGGAGCGTCCACAGGTATCGTTGGAGGCTTTGATGAAATCCGGCTTTTCATCAAACAAATGGCTCAATTCCAACAACCCGGCTGTTGCGGTACCAATGCTGGACGCGGCAATTTTCCGAACCTCTTCCCAATGCCCGCTATCTTCATCTTCCCAGAATTTGATCGTGTGAAAATAATCGATAAATAATCCCAGCAAATATTTGTGGGAATCTTTCGGTTGCAAATGTTCCTCTCTGCACAGTTTGCAATAGAGCCAGAGAAAATAGCCGAGTGCATCGTTCTGGGCGTGTGCCCATTTCTGGTCGATCTCTTCCAGCTTTTCCGCATTGAATCGAATATGAGGCCGCTGCATCGGATCGTTTCCGTTCGCTTCGCCCGAAATAATATCTGTAAAGCGGTGTTGATACTTCGCAAAAAAATCTGCCAATGCTGAAAGACATTTCGCAGCCGGTTTTACTTTTCCCGTTGCATAATGCCCGTATGCAACCAGCACATTATCTCGAACCCAGGCGTTGGAATAACCAGTGTATTCGTAATCTTCCTGAAGCGCTAGTGCTGCCGGGAAAATGCCATTAGGCAGAGGGGCAAACTGAAATGTTCCCGCATCATGCAGAACCTTTTCCAGAGCTTGCAGATCAGATCTGTTCTGCTGAGAGGATAAAAACTTCTGGATTGCCTTGGCTGGCTTATTCGGCATAAATTACATCCTTGAATATTCAGTGCGGGTATTTTTTTGAGTAACACTTTCGTGATTTCACTCTATCGATTCTTACTCAATCTCTCAATCGCTGTTACTATTGCTTCTCGGTCACACGCATACAGGTCCCCTCCGCTAAATGGATTCAGTTCCAGAAGTTTAATTTTTCCATCACTCTCACAAACATCAAGAAGGTAAATGGGATCAGGTGGTGCCAATGTTGCAGCGATTTTCGTTACAATCTCTATCACATTTGGAGGACAGTAGGATTTTGATTTTGAACGATCAGATGCAATATATGCTGAAAAGGCTATTGGTTTCTGTTCAGCGATGACAAATCGCCATTCTTTACCAACACTAACAACTGGCATCACAACAATTGGAAGATTTTCATCCTCATAGTAAAATCCATGATCCAATGCTTTTAGAGATAGATCATCACGTTGAATAACACGTCCGGAAAAAGGTTTCAGCGGGCTATCTGGACGTACAAAGAAAGAATCTGGGGAATCAATCTTTTTCAAGTAGTAATCAGAATTTTGAATTAACTCAACTGCACTGCAATAAATATATTTCTCATGTAAAAGCCATTTTTGAGCACTTTCATACCAGACGCTACAGGAAAACGCTTTTGTATTACAGAAGGCACCCGGTTGCCATTCGAGTTCGGTGACAATCCTGTCAGCATTACCGAG
>WFOZ01000660.1 GCA_015487825.1 Planctomycetaceae bacterium | reverse complement strand
TGCTTTAACTTCCAACCAGTTTCCCAGCGTGACATTTCGTTGTAAAGCTTTGAGTCCCTTTTCGAATTGTTTGAACTCAGCATCGAGTTTCTTTTGCTGCTCTTTCTTTTCGGCTTCTTTTTTCTGTTCAGCAGTCAAAGGTTTTGCGTTATTTTCCGCCTGTTTGTTGCTTGAAGAATCTGGCTGAGCCTCCACTTTTTTCTCCTCCGGCTTCTCTTTTTCTGGTGGTGTCGCCCAGGCTTTGATAATCGTGGAAGAACGTCGATCAAAAATTAACTTACCAATTGCATCCATTTTCTTCTTGTTGTGAGCCGTGATTAAAGGATCTTCAGAGGAAGCCCCCGATCTTTTCGCATCGGCTGCTTGATCGCCTTCCTGTTTGGGCACAGCGATAACAGGCTGCCCCTTTATAACCGGCAATTGTTCAGCCGGTGCTTGTGCAAAGCTGACATTTGAACTGACTGCGAGAATAAAAGTCGCAAGGGGAATCGAAAACATGAGATGAATTCGTTGCATCATAAGTTGCCTTATTATTTTATCACTGGAATACTGCCCAATATTGGCAGGATGTTTTTAACGACAAAGAAAGTCGAACTACGAACCACTTTTATCAGGAGGCGAGCCGGAACTGGCACCCCGATTGTCTTTCGGTTTTTTCTTTCCCTTTCCTTTTCCTTTTTTCTTTCCTTTCTTGTTGCAAACTCCACTACAACAACCTTTGCCTTTGCACTGTCTGGGAATGGGAATACCCTGCAAGTCGGTCATGCCGATATTAGCCAGCCGAATAACTGCTTCTAGGTTTTCCTGCTGTTCCTTCAGTTCCTTTTTGTTGCCACTTTGGGCGGCATTTTCTGCCAGCAGACGATAATTCTGACGCGCCGATTCTATAATTGGTTCCCAGCCCTGTTTGCCAACCCCTTCGAGCCGTAAAGTCCAGGTGACATAATACTCGGCATTAGCCATCGCTGAACGGGTTTGTTTCAGCAGTTCTTTATCCGGTTCTTTTTCATCGGTCAGTTCATTTAGCAATGCTTGCAGATCGAGGTAGGCATCGGGGAGTTGCCCGTTGAACATCATCGCTTTGTCCCGTTCCAACCGCAGTTGCTGAGTCTCTTTCACGCGGTCAGAGGGAATCATTGGCAGAGCTTCGTTGTAAAGCAGAACCGCCGTCTCCCAGTCATCTTTTTCAGAAGCTTGTTTCGCTGCCTTGATCCTCTTATCGACGTTGTCGAGTTTAATTAACTCCTGACCGGGACCGTAATGATACGCCCCTAGAAAGAATGGGATTAAAACCCAACTTAAAATCAACATTGTTCTCATCGATTTTTCCTTCGCGTGATCAAATTCCAATAACTAACAGTCAAGCAGGCGATCATGAGATCGTCTGATGTGATCTGTCTGTTTTCAGCGAAATATTAGAAATCCCTTCGGACTTCACTTCCTTTTTTCGAGTCGACAATACGCCCGGTTTCCAGCGAGTTCCCAAATGATGTAACAGCCATGGCAACATTGCATAAACCAGTGCAGAGAATCCGCAGACCAAAAGCGCGTATTCACGCCGGGTCAGTTTTTCTAATGGATTCTCTTCAGAACCGACAGCTAGTTGATCTATCAGATCGGTGCTGAGGTGCTTTTCGTTTCCGTTATGATACGTCCCGTTCAACCGAATGGCGATTTGCCGAAGTGTCGAAACATCCTGCCGCGAATGTCGCCCGTTAATGAATGATCCCTTGAGAGCATCACCGACCCCGATGACAACCGTGTTGGCGATTGAAACCGGCATTTTAGGCATGCCAACTCCGGGCACGGTATCTCCATCGCTGATTAAAATCATCGTCGTACTGCGTGGATTCCAGTTTCTTGCCAACTCGCGAGCTTCTTGCAATCCCGAAAACAGGTCCGTCTCTCCTGCAACAAACGCATGGTGCATCGGCAGGTCATTCAAAATATTTCGGACCACTTCCATATCTTTTGTTTCTTCGACAACACGTTTCGATTCGTTATAAACAGCCACCACACTGGTGCGATAACGGTGCATGTTGACTCTTTCAAAAAACGAATTCATTACCACCGAAGCACGTTTCATCCGGGATTGATCTTTATTTACACCGGCATCTTCCAGTCGCATGCTGGGAGAAACATCGAGAACGATAAGCAGATGTTGCATTTCATTTTCATCAATTTCTTCAGCGATATGAATTTTGGGGGAGAGTAACATTAAGGTTACCAGCCCCCAGCAAAGCCCTGTAACTGCGAGCACTCGTAACGCGGGAGTAACTTTTGTCCAATGGGCAGCTTGCGCGGTTGGTCCGAATGCAAGTGCAGCAACTTTGCGCACCCGCCCCACATGAAGTCGCTCTGCTCCAATCGCGATCACAAAAACAACAATAGCTGCCAGTTCTGCTACCAAGGTGTGTACCTCAAACCAAACAAGGAAATTGCACTACAGCTCAACAAAATAAGCCCAGCTAAACTATAGGGATAAAAATCATCCATCGATTCAGCAGCCGTCCGTTCCATTCGGGTTTCCTGCATTTTATCGATATGTTGAAAAACGGTTTCGAGAGCAGCCGGATCTTCCGGTTCGAAAACTTCGCCGCCGGTCAATCCGGTAATATTCACGACTGATTCCGGTACTCCCCCCGAAGCGATATGAATGGCGTAAACAACAATGTTGTCTTCTTTCAACTTGCTGGCAATTTCAAATTCCTGCCCATTGCCAAGGTCGAAACTATAGCCATCAGAAACAAGCACAATCATGCGATCCCCTTCTTCACGGGAGATCAAAACTTCTCGGCACGCTTTGAGTGCTTTTCCAATGGCTGTTCCTCCAAGCCAGTGTGGATGTCCCGGGCTGAGTGGATCCATAAAAGGGGGCGAGCATCGAATGGCTGAGACATCTGTTGTAAGAGGCACCCAATGCAAAACTTCGTTGCCGAAAAACGTCAGGCCAAACGCATCTCCTTCACGATAATCGAGGAAGGTATCAATCGCAGCCATCGACGCATCATAGCGTGTCCCTTCTCCGAAAGAGGCTGTCATGCTGCCCGAAACATCAACGCACAATTCGATATTCGTTAGCACTCGCCTCGACTTCGGAGCACTCAACTGTTGTGGTCCCGCTAATATCAAAACAACAATCCCCAGAATAACCGGCGAGAGCGACTGAGCAACATTAACCAGAAAACTGAGCCTGCGACCGCGAGATTGAACTCCATAATCAAACGGCATCACAACACGATTTCCCTCGCGCCGCCAGGTCCAGACCAGGAGCAAAATCGGAACGATTAAAAATATGAGTACCCAGGGGTGAGTAAAACTCATCGTTAATGACTACCTGTATTGTGTACGGTTAATAATGATTGAATAATTCTCATCAAGCCAGTGAAGCCAGTTCTTTTTCCATCGCTTCGGCTGGCAGGTTTTGATACGGTTTCAGTATTTGCGCGATGTCAACTTCGTCGTTTGAAGCAGGGCGATGCAACAGTATTTCCAACTGCTGAAGTAACGGCCCGGCTTCTTCGTGTTGTTTTAATTCCTGAGCGACTTTTGCAACATCTGTCTGTTCTAAGCAAAGCCGTTTGCGCCAGAATGCAACCAGCATCATTTCCAGTTCGGCCATCTGGGATTTACTCAACTGACCCGAAATCGCTTTTTCGACCATCGGCTGCAACCGATCAGCCAATGAAGGAGCCTGAAGACTCTCTTGCTGATGATCCCCAGGACGTTTCAGCCTGGCAAATAGAATGACAACCATCCCAATCACCCAAAAAGCGACCACCACCTTCTGCCAGAATTGATAGCCCCCAACGCCGGGAATCGTCGAAACAGCAGGGCTGTTAGGCTCGACTCGATCCGCTGCCAATATCGATTGAATTTGCACGGTGACATCCGGAACTTCGCCCATGCTTGTGCGGTCTACTCTTTCCAGAAAATCGACTAAATTGAATTCGCCCGGCTTTAAACCGTAGTATTCCAGGTCGTATCGCAACATATCAGGCCCATGCGGATGAGTGCTGATAATTCTTAATACGATTGGATCGTTTTCCTTGATGCCCTTCACTTTCAATTCAGAACCGGGCAAAACAACCTGTTCGATACGAGCCGACATTCCAACCGTGGCTGTTGACTGATCTTCAGCGAAGCTGGTCGCTGTCGAAAATGTGATGAATAAAAACAGAGTGATCGCATTGATCATTCTTAAAGTAGAGGCAACACTTTTTCGAAACATTAGCGGCTCCCTCGCGACAGGAGATCTCGTGTAGAAAAGAACTGACGCAGCCGATGCACGAACGGTTCGTCGGTGTCAATCAGCAAATGATCAATGCCGCTCCGTTTCAATTGGGAATCGACCAACTCCTGAGCCAGCCATTCCCCTCGTCCATGTGTAGCAAACCCGATGCCGGTTTCTGCTTCTTGCGCACGCATCAGACCAGCTCCCCGCAGGCCGGTTTCTGCCGGGTCGCGTAGCTGAATTACCACGGTATCGTGAACCTGCGCAAGCTGTTTGAGTGCAGGAATTGCACGCAGATCGTGTAAATCAGAGAGGACGATTATCAATGCCCGTGTTTTCAAACTCGGACTCAACTCAGCCACCCGTTTTCCTAATGTTGTCTGTTCGTCATAACGAAAGCGGCGTAAGCGGACCAGCCACTGCATCACCTGATCTTTCGACAAGCTGGGGCGAATTCGGAAATCTGTTTCCCCCACACCAAGCACGCCGACAGGACTGATACGTTCCAGACAGGCAAACGCTAATCCTCCCGCAATATGCAGAGCTTGTGCGTATTTACTTTTAGCCGTCGAACTGATCATCATCGAGGCAGAGGTATCAATCAGCAGATAACAAGGTAATCGTTTAGGAGTTTCATACTCTTTGATATAAAGTTTCCCCGTGCGGGCAGTCACTCGCCAATCGATACTTTTAATCGGATCGCCATCCTGGTAAGGACGTGACTGAAAAAATTCCAACCCCGAACCAAGAAAAGGGGATCGGTCTGTTCCATAACTCAAACTGTCCGCCAACCGCTTCACGGCAATATAAAATTGCCGGGCGTTAAGCGGATCAATCTGTTCCAGCAAACCTTCCATCAGAAACCAGTTTCAATAAGAGGATGAACAAATGAAGTAGTATCACGAAAATTTCAAGGGACCGTCTAACTATTTAAAAGGAGGACAGACATTCCTGTCTGTCGTTGTTTGAGTATCCTCTGTTTCCAGGCAGACAGGAATGCCTACCCTCCGGTCAACAAGGCAATTTTGAATTTTCAGAGGCTCCCACAACTAACTCTCCTGAGAAATCACTGAAGGAGTCGCTCCCAGATCACGAAGCATGTCCTGCAACACTCCTTTTCCGGTAAGGCCATCAGCCAGTGCTTCATAATTCAACCGAATTCGGTGGAGAATGACATCTTCTGCCAGAACAAACAGATCTTCCGGAATGACATAATTGCGACCGTTAATCAACGCCCGCGCCCGCGAAGCTTTTATCAACGCAATACCCGCACGTGGGCTGCAACCAAGTTCAATATTGGGATGGTTTCGCGTGCGTTTGACAATTTCGATCACATGTTCCAGAAAAGTATCGCTGACATGAATCTCATTAACCGCCTGCATGCAGTTCACCAAATCTTCAGGCGTGCCAACCGGTCGATGATCCATCACATCGAATTCCGTATTCACAACCGCTCCACGATCTTCCTTCCGAATTCCCAGGGCCATGTTTCTCTTTAGAATTTCCCGTTCTTCCCCAGAGAGTGGGTACTCCAGGCGATGACAAAGCATGAACCGGTCCAACTGCGCTTCAGGCAATTCAAACGTCCCGGCCTGTTCAATCGGGTTTTGTGTGGCGATGACCAGGAAAGGTGCCGGCAACGATAATGTCTCGTTTCCAATGGTTACCTTACGTTCCTGCATCGCTTCCAGAAGGGCACCTTGCACCTTGGGAGCGGCCCGGTTGATTTCGTCTGCTAAAAGTAAATTCGTGAAGATCGGACCGGTTCGAGTAATAAACTCGTTCTTCTTCTGATCCAATATCTGCGACCCCAAAATATCTGAGGGGAGTAAATCAATCGTAAACTGGATTCTTGAAAAGTCGAGATCAATCGATTTGGACAACACCGAAACCAACAGCGTTTTCGCCAATCCGGGAACCCCTTGCAGCAGCAAATGCCCACCTGTAAAAAGGGAAATCAACAGTCGTTCTACCACTTCGTCCTGACCAACAACAACCGTTGCAACCTGATCACGCACATCCTGAATAAACTGAGTATTTTTGAGCACTTCCGGAGAGGCAGTTTCCTGGTTTGCATAAGTTGTGTTTGTAGACATAGTCGTTGCGGCACCCTTTGTTGTAAAGCACTGTCGATTCAAAAAGACTCATTCGAATGCAGGACAGAAATGTTTGTGATCCTGTTGAATGAAAAGGGGTTCTCCTTGGGGATATCCCGGTTTGGCTTATTTCTATCGCCAACCATCATCAGAGTTGAACCATTTAAAAAAATGCAGGTAACAAAGAAACTGTTACTCGCCTCGCAAAATAGAATTGTATTTATTAAAAATGAAGGGACTCTGCACCGGCTTGTCATTCATATTGAATTGATAAACAGGTGACTAACTCAGCATACATCTGTCAGGTGAATTATGTCAACTATGCCCTCATTGTTTTTCCTGATTCTGTTTAATAAATTTGCAGGAGCAGGATAGTTGCACGTGTTAAATTTCAGATAATAAAAGTTGAGGTAATTCAGTAGGTCGCCTTTAGTTGTGGTTATCGATTTAGCGCGCATTGTGGGATCCTGGTGGAAATAGAATTACGATGTCTGTATGGTTATTATAACAGCCGCAAGTTATTCACATTTTCTGTAACGATTCAGCCACCCTCCGCTGAGTAGTTACCATTTTCTTATAACCCACCGAGCGTCTACAGTCATGATTTCCCCACCTAGTGATCTTCGCGCACACCTGCAGCAGCAAGCTCTCGAATTGAAATGGCCGGATAACGATTTAGCTGCGTTCGTTCCTTTTCGGTTATTGCGAGGCAGTTGTCCGTGCGCAGCTTGTGTCAATGAAATTACCGGTCAGCGCACTTATTATCCCAATGATACACCTCAGGATATTCATCCGCAGAAATTAGACCTTGTCGGTAACTACGCGATAAGAATAACATGGAGTGATGGTCACCATACCGGGCTGTTTTCCTGGGAATACCTGAGAGAAATTTATGATCAGATTATTCTAAGTTCGCAATGATCTCGTACTCCGATTTACCCTGAAGGATTTTCATGCAATTCGAAGTGGAAGTTAAATATAAGCTGGACGATGTCGATGAATTTCGCAGGATACTCCAGAAGCATCAGGCGGAGTTTGTTAACACTGTTGAGCAGGAGGATATTTATCTGAGTCATCCTTGCCGTGATTTTGGAAAAACAGATGAAGCTTTTCGAATTCGCCGGATTGGTTCCGAAAATCGCCTGACATACAAAGGCCCGTTGGTTGATCAGGAAACGAAGACCAGGCAGGAAATAGAGTTGATTTTTGGAACGGGTACAGATTCTGCCATTCAAATGCAGATGCTAATGGAAAAACTCAGCTTCCAGGCTGTTCGTCCGGTTCACAAAGTTCGCCATACGTATCATTTAACATTTGAAGAGACGATGTTTGAAATCGTTCTTGATAATGTCAGCGGTCTGGGATGGTATGTGGAATTAGAGTGCTGTGTTGATGCGGAGGAACAGGAAGCCACAAGTAAGAAAATCCTGAACTTTGCCAAACTTCTCGATTTGGGCCCTGATGTTGAACGACGATCCTACATCAGACTTCTACTTGAACGGAATCAGTAGAAAAATTGCTGCAATATGGGGGCGACAAGTTTCAATCAAACAGATATAATAAATTCGATTGGGATCAATCAATATTATTATGTCTGGCTGGAAAAGCAGGGGCTGTGTACAGTCCTCTGCGGGTAAAGTCTCATTTTCTGTTTTGGCGAATTCAATGAAGCAGTGTTCCGTCTGTTCCAAACCCGCGGTTTATCACGTAACAGCCTTGAAGGAAGGTAACGTGAGTGAACTGCATTTTTGCGAACAACATTTCCACGATTATATGAGCAAGCCGGACTCCTCCTCGCCGGAGGAGGGACTGGCTGAGGCTTTTTTTCCCGAATCAAACATTGAAGATGAACTTTCTGAAGAGGATGAAGTTCGTTGCCCGAACTGCGGCATTTCTTATCGGGAATTTCGTGAAGCAGGGCGGTTTGGCTGCCCGCACGATTATGTTGTATTCCGGGATCGCCTGCTTCCACTGTTGGAAAACATACACAACGATACCGAACACCGGGGGAAATTCCCCAAGCGGGCACCGCTGGATAGCAAAAACCAATACCGACTGATTCAACTTCGCAAGGAATTGACAGCTGCCGTCGAAACAGAAAACTATGAACAGGCAGCAAGCCTGCGAGATCAGATTCAATCAATCGAATCGGATCTGGAACAAGCTAACGAATAACGTTTCTGGCTCGCCTCAACAAGGCCGTGCGCAAAACGGCAGGAAACTTTTACCACGAAACATACAAGGCACCGGGAACACTGAGACAATAAAAGAAGCTAACTATTCAGCGTTGGCGCTGAGGCCGCCACCCGCGGACCACGATGGGGGGTGGAGCCTCCTGTTTCTGCGGTGGTCCGCAATAGCGGACCCTACAAACAACCTTAATTTCTGCAATAACCAAACACCACTGAATAGTTACCAGGGACTTTGGTAAATTTCCTCGTTCCCAAGCAGGAGCTTGGGAACGAGCTGAACCTGGCGCTGTCCAGATAAATTGTATTAGGCAAGATTTTCTCGCGGAGACGCAAAGAAAGAGAAAAGAAAAGTTATTCAAAGAGGTAGTTTTGGTAGAATAAACTTCAAGGTTTTAAAGCGATGCGGGAGACTCTTTGCATCTCCGCGCGAGACTTTTTCTCCGTGACCTTGTATGATAATTATATTTTTCTGTTTGGTTCCGAGTTGTCCCAGTCAGGCATCCGATGAGAACTTTTTCAAGTCTTCTAATGAACCGACAAACTGCTCATGCAAATCCTGTCTTGGAACCAGCCCGGCTTCTCCTGAGACAAAACAGAGCCCTTCGGTTCGTGTGATACACCGTTCGCATAACAAAAACAGTATGCTACAAGATTCGTTCAGCTTTTCCTGATCGAACCGGGTTGATTCCTGCTGAATGTACCGCTCTACTTCCTTGTGGGCTCGTCGTAATTCAATCATCCACTCTTTGGTCAAACTCCCCGGTCCGGTTTGTTGATAGGCGTTCCAGGTCTGATTGACGATTTTCAGAAAATTATCGATTGAAGCAGCACAGCGAGAGTTCTTCTTTTCGGCTGCATGTTTGTTCGAATCCATTCAATATTTCCCGGCTCGTCGCTCTTTGGCGGGCAGCACTTCCAGACAGGTGGTCCACCAGCCAGTGCGGATTGTTTCGATAAATTCCTCAGGAATATTTTCCAGTTCCATTTCCCGGGCAAGTTGTTCGTAGTCGTATTCAACCGGAATGAATTCAACGGTGACGGAATCCTTTTCCTGATCGCTTTGTTCTAAGCTTAGTGTCAGCAATGTATACCAGACGTTTGTCGTGCCATCATTCTCCGGGCGACCGAGCACGCCGACGTTGATGAAATGACGGTTGTTTTTCAGCCGGCGATGCCAATGTAATCCTGTGTGGGTTCCGAGAATGATGCCTGCATTCTGCTCTTGTGCCAGCCGTTCAAGAAACGCGGTACTGGTTGTCGATTCCCATAGAAATTCATTTGTTTTTCTGGGGGAGCCGTGACACAACAGGGTCGATTTATCTTCCCAGGTCAATCGGATTTCAGATGGAAGTTCTTTCATCCATTGTCGATTTTCCGGCGATGTATTTTTCAACGTGTAGGCGTAGCTGAGTGCTGCGAAGTGATTGTCTCTGGGATCGGTGTACCCACATTGGCAATCTTCCAGTGCGTTGCCAATGCTGTGATCGTAATTCCCCTGTACCGTTTGAATGTTATTTTCAACCAGCAGTGGAAAAACCCGATCCGGATAAGGGCCAAACGCACCGAGATCGCCCAGGCAAAACATCTGCGTAACACCACGTGAATGCGCATCGTTTATCGCGGCTCCCAACGCCAGATAGTTATTGTAGATGCCTCCAAAGAAGGCGAATTTTGTTTGCATTTTACAGCGATCTTTTCAGGCTTCAACTTTTTTCGATGATGGATTGGCACAGATGGAACCGTACTGATAACAGGTGTAACAGGCACCATCGAGCAGCGGAAAATCGACCTGGGCTTCGCGTAAAGTTTCTCCCAGTTTGGCAGATTCCGATTCAATCAGGATCGGACAGACATAAACGCCACGATCCGTCACGACTCGACTGTGATTGCACAACAGTTGGCTCACATCGAAACCTGCCATCATCTCAGAAGTGATTCGCTCAAACTGGTCATAACCTTCCGTTCGGTTTGCTTCTGCTCCAATTTTCAAACGTGGCATTATTTTTAGTCGCGGGCGAGTATATCCGTGCTCTCTTAAAACGCCGCGAAAAGCATCCAGAATTTCTTCTTCTCTACTTTCGTCCCAGATGCGGGTCATGGTGATGATTGGAAGAAAGCCGAATTCACAAAGCATCGCAACGCCTTTCATCGCTCGCTCGAAAGTTCGTTCTCCCCGAATCGGATCGTTTATTTCAGCGGTTGGCCCATCGATGGAAACTCGAAACTCAAGACTGTATTGCGAATTTTGTTCCGCCGTTTGCAGGCGTTTCATCCAGTCTGTTTTGAGGACCGTGCCGTTGGTTAAAATTGTCACCGGCCCCACCTTGAGAACCTGTTCAACCATCGCAACCAGTTCCCGATTGAGAAACGGTTCTCCTCCCGTGAAATAGTATTCCTTCACTCCCAACGCAACAGACTCATCCAGCATTTTCATTACATAATCGTACGAAAGATACTTGAATGAATCGTTTGAGGGATTGCAGCTGATAAAGCAATGCTCGCATTTCAAATTACAAAGCGTGCCAGAAACCTGAAACCAGAGTTCATCCAGTGACGCCAGCGGTGCAATTGGTGGTGCAGACATATTTTTTTGTGATTTTTCAAATAGAAAGTGATAACCGAAACGCTTAAGAAATCAAATCGGCCATAACTTGAGTAACATGTTCATAGCCGGTCTGCATTAAAAACTGGGTGTTTCGCCCGTAACTTTTAGAGCCGAGAATGTAGTAATCAGGCTCCGGGTTCTTCAATGTTTCTGCATCACAGGCAGAAACGGAAAGACAATCAGCCGCCTGCTGTCCCAGCAAAAAGGCAGCCAGCTTGATTGGTCCCGAGGTGGCGTAACATTCATGAATTTGCAGTTCTTCATGCAGGCTGCGATCAGGACGATATCCAACCTGGGCGATTATTTGTTCCACTTCAATCTGTTTGGAATCTGATGCAGGTTCGTTTAACGATCTTAATGTTACAACAATGTTACCGTTATTCGCATGAGGCTGAAGGTGTTCCACCACAGAGCCACGATGCCAGCAAATCGCATCGCATTCACCAGTGGCGAGTTGATTGGCCCGTGACGCCAGGTCATCACGATCTTGTAATGAATCTTTCTCCATTCGCTTGATCGGCCCCTGTTCATTATTGCTGTGTGTTGCCCAGTGAATTTCGGTTTCCGGTGATTGCTTCGCAATATTCGCAAGTTCGCAAATAGTCGTCGCAGCCGAATACCCTGAGCCGACAACAAGCGTCGATATCCCACGATATATCTCTGCGGTTGGTCCCTTCAAGTCTATTAGAGAATATTCAATCTTATCGGACAGGAGGCGTTCTCCCGGACAGGGAATTCCTCCCGTCCCGAGCCAGTTATGATGAGGATAAACGCCGGTGCAATCAAAAACAATATCAGCAGAAATAACAGATTCTCGTCGGTTCTGAGCTACGAGCAGTCGAAATTTCTGATGTTGTGCGGCCCGGTTTCCAGTCGCCTCCCCTTTGAGCAAATCGCCACGCGAGATCGCCACTACTTTTGCAGGAGCATGAACTGTGAACCGCTTTGATAAAAGTTCAGACAGAGGCTTGAGATAGACTTCAGCAAATTCCCGCCCGGTAAGAAATGTGTCGCTGGAAGGAAGTTTGGCTCCATTTTCTGTGAGAAGCTGAAGCCCTCTCGAGGAAGCATTCATGCCAAAGGGAGTAAACAGTTTGACGTGCCCCCAGTGCTGAATATTGTGTGCAATCGTTTCTTTTTCAAAAAGCGAAACTTCAAATCCTGCATCACTTGCCTGAATCGCAGCCTCCAGACCGACCGGCCCGGCTCCAATAATTACCAGATGTTTTCGATGCAAAATAGTTCCTCACACAAGAATAACGTATTAACCACAACTAAAGAATAATTTTTACTTTGTTTCAACATAATGAACCGCAGGGTTCGCAGGGAAATAATGCTCTCTATCAACTCGGTTTACGCGATTGTTTCCCGTGTTTTTTTCTCAAGGATTCCATCCTCCATTTCGTAGAGGATATCAAACACATCGAGTGAGCGATGATCGTGCGTGACGACGATCACGCCAGCTCCCTGTTCGTGGGCAACTTGTGCGAACAGTTCCATCACCTGCCTCCCGCGATGACTGTCCAGGGCAGCAGTTGGTTCGTCTGCCAGAATGACACTGGGATGATTCGCGAGGGCTCGTGCAACTGCCACACGTTGCTGTTGACCTCCTGAAAGCATCGAAGGGGAATTATTGGCACGATCACCCACGCCCAGATAGTCGAGAAGTTCATGGGCGCGTGTGCGTGCAGCCGAGGGGGAAACGCCATTAATTTCCATTGCAACCTGCACATTTTCGATCGCAGAAAGAAAGGGGATCAGGTTCGATTTCTGAAAAACGAACCCGATATGCTGCCGCCGGAAAGAACGCAGGTTGACCAGCGCGTTATCTCCATCAAGAATCGCTTTCCCCTGAATGATGATTCGACCTGATGTGGGCGGATTGATTAAACCGACTGCGGTCAGGAAGGTCGACTTCCCCGATCCACTGGGCCCCAACAGTGCAACGACCTTTCCCGGCTCAACCTGCATCGAAGCATCCCGCATCGCGACCACTTCTGTGTTGCCACTGCCATAGATTTTTGTGATCGCTTCGGTTTCAATCACGTATTGAGGTGATGAGAGATTATTCATGAGAGCGCCTCGTTCGGACTGACTTTCAAGGCTTTCCATATTCCGAGGAAGCTGGCTGCAACTGAAATTCCCAACACAATCAGGGCGAGCTGGATCAAGTCGGACTGTGCAAGAATAACTCGTCGGGGAAACATCGGGAAAACTTTGCTTCCCACACTGTAGGCGACAATTAATCCCAGGGCCCCGAGGATTAAAGCCTGCTGCATGATCAGGCCGAGAATGACATAGTTAGGAGCCCCGATCAGTTTGAGCAGCGCGATCGAATGAATTTTATCCAGTGTCATCGTGTAAAGGATTAATCCCATAATAATTGCAGCGATGATTGTTAACAGCATGCGAAACAGGCCGATCTGCCTGCGAACTTTTTCAACCGTTCCTTTCAGCAACAATTCCCGCTGCCCATCGCTGGTATAGACGGAAACATCTCCCCAGCCGGAAATGATTTTTGCAACCTGATCGAGATCAGCTGCAGGAGAAATAGTGACCATCACAGCACTGATTTGAGGCAGCGGCAAAGTCGGGAGCTCTGCAGAAGATTTTTCTGCATTTTCAAGCAACGAAGGTTGATTCGATCCCAGATCGCTTCGTTCCCCACGTCCGTATCTTGCAGCTCGTTCCAGTCGGGTGGATTCTCCGGGAGTGTCAAATTGTATCGCTTGAGCGTCTGCAACCGTGAAAAATGCGATGCCATCGCCGCTGGAACTGATCATGTTTTTTGTTGTACCGACAACGGTATATATTTCTTTTCCCAGCTTGATTTTTTCACCCAACGCAAGTTTGAGTGTCTCGTCTGCAATCATCTCATAATGATTCTGTGCCAGCGGTCGTCCTGCACTAAGAGGGAGCCATTCCCCTTTATCAGTTGGCCAACTAAGCCCGAGTACAGAAATACGCAATGCTTTACCGTTTTGTTCCCGCTGAATCGTATGATAAACAAACTCCCGAGCAGCGTTAACGCCGGGTACTGCAAGGGCACGATGAACCAGATTGGTGGGGACGCGAGAAACTTCAGCGAACGGGCCCCGGGTATTTCTCTGAACGATCCATAAATCTGCTCCAACGCGATCGATTAACAATGTTGCATCTTCGATAATGCCCCGGTAAATACCTCCCATTCCCATTACGACCATTAACAACATTCCCACGCCGACTGTTGCCAGAGTGAATCGACCAAAATTGTAGCGGATATCTTTTCGAGCCAGATTCATGGAGCAACCACCTTTCTGTTCTGACTCAACGCTACCTTTTCGTGGATCGGAACAATTACAATATCATCAACCTGCAACCCTTCGGTTACTTCGACATGCTCTCTGCTGCGAAGGCCTAGTGTAATTGGCTGCCAATGGGCATGGTTATCTTTCATAATATAAAGCCCTGTTTGTCCGTCTTCCCGCATCACCTTATTTGCGGGGATTTGAATGACATCTTCTTTTTTCGCCACTTCGATAAAAACTTCTGCCCGTTGCCCGACTGCCCAGTTTGCGGGGAGTTCAAGAACCTGCACATCGACAATGAACTCTCTCGTTTCGCGGTCTGTTTCTCGACCGAGACGTATAACCTTTCCCGGGAATGTTTTTGAGGCTTCCGAACGAAACTGAACATGAGCCTGCTGGCCCTGTTTGACTTTTGCCATTTCCGTTTCATCAACCCAGGCACTGATCCAAAGTTCGTCAGTTGAAATGAGCGTTAAGACTGAACTTCCCGGCACGACAACATCTCCCGGTTCACGGTTTCGCCTGACGATCAACCCGTCAAATGGGGCTTTGATATGAGTATCCAACAACTTGGCCCGATGATATTCCAGGTTTTTCTCGGCTGCGATCAAGCTCTTTTGTCCTTCGATAATCGCTGCTTCTGAACGAGCCACATCGGCAGCAGCCACACTCAGAGATTCGGTTGCAGTATCGGCTTCATCCTGCGTGGCTACATTTTGTTTGACAAGATCCTGAACACGAGCATGACTTTTGCGGGCCTGTACGTAGATGGCATCGGTGCGGATTTTATCTGCTTTAAGCCGTTCGATGGCAGCAAGAGCGGATTCGACATTTGCTTCGGCAATTGCTACCTGCTGCTGAAGGTCCAGGTCGTCAAGCTGAATAAGCATCTGCCCGGCGGTCACTCGATCTCCCTGATCAACAAGCACTTTTTCTATTCGCCCCGAAATCTTGGGGCTCACCGTCGATTTGAAGCGAGCTTCGAGTGTCCCCGTGCCCATTACTTCCGCAACGAGTTCCCCGCTGCGAACCTGAACGGTCTGTACGGCAACAGGAGAAAACTTCGCAAAATAAATAAATCCCGCGATAACAGACAGGAAAATGACGATTTTCAGAATCGTCCCCGCCCAACGTTTTACAACGAATGTAGAGTTACTCATAGATGTGTATTGCCTGTTGCGTAAAATTTTTTGCCTGCTGTTGTCGTTCCAACAACCTCTCCAGCAGATATTATAAGCTCAACAGGTGTGATGAGAAGGGAGCAAGTCAAATATTATTCCGCCGACTGTTAAGCAATAGCCCTGAAACAGGATTCCGTTTTCTGATGGAAGGATAATTATACGAATAACACAGCGCGGCAGTGCCGCAACCAAACAGGGATTTGAACTACGAATAGAGACCAATTAACACGAATTTTTCTTTTGGAAACTTCATTTCAAACTGTAGGATGGCGTGCTTGCACCCATCAAATTCGGTTTCCACTATTATGAATCTAATGCCGTATCAGTCCCATGCCGGTGTATCAATGGCACAATGATAACAGATTTACTCTCTATTTTTCATTGAACGCAACTCGGCACGCGAAGATGGGGGCAAGCACGCCATCCTGCAACAAACTTAAAAATCGAAGGTGTGATGAATGATTCAACTTGTCCCCATGCCGTCCAGCTTGGGAACGAGGAACTATTAGTAATACAGGGAGCAATACGAGAACCGGGAAGCTATTTCGGGATACTTATTTTGGGATTGCTAGAATAGAGATCAGTATCGGGATGAAATGCATACCAGGCAAACCACAGAGAGTAGGCGTATTGAATTCCCTTATCTGCTTGAACAACGCGCAGAGAGTGAGATTCCTTTTCGAATTGGAGTGTAAAGGATAGTCCGCCTATCGTTTGCTCTAGATTGTTTTCATCCGCAGAAAAAGCTGAGAGTGGATATGCTCTGGATGTTTTTTCCGTCCAGATACCGAGGACAGGAGTTTTAATGGGAAGCCGCTTATCAGTTTTGTTTACCGGAAACATTAGTCCCGGTCTCTTAAAATATGTATTGTAGGGAGACTTGCTGTAATCTCTTTCATGACCGGTTTTTTCAGAGAGAACCTCGGTGTCAGGATATCTTGTTTTCCAGGACTTCCATGTTGTTAATTCCAGCGGTAACGTTTTCAGATTCTCATCAACACTTTCGCCGGAAACGCCCCGAGCCATCATCTGTGACCACAGACTTTCCGGATTCCCTCCCCGGTCATACATCAGCACATTGCTGTTATACAGTAATCCGGAAACGCCGAACTCTCTTTCGCCTGTTTTCAATCTTCGATCAAAAACAACAGCCGAATCGCATAATGGGCAGTACGACACAGCAACAGGAACGTTTCCGAAGTTGTCATTCACAATTTCGTGATAATTAAGAATTGCGATTGGATAAGCTCGTTCGATATTTTCGAGTCGCAGACCTATCACACGATCTTCCGGTTTTAAAAAAGTTGCCTCAGAAGGCTTGATAAACAGAGGCTTGGTAATAGCAGGGATGCCATCTTTGGGAGGGCCTCCTGTCAAAACTTCTTCGCGCGGGAGAGTCAGGTGCTCGAATTCAAACGGAGAGTTCGGTTTTTCAAACTGAGCGAACATCCCATTGGTACCAGGTTGGCTGTTTTCTTCCAGAAAATATGCCATAACCAGAGCCGATGCTGCGCAAAGCCCCAGAATAAGACTCCATCTGGCAAGATGCCCGGTTGCAGATCGCTTACTCAAACCGGGAGAAACTTCATTGCTGAGAGGTTTTGTGCTGGGAATTTCTGTCTGATGATCCATGGTATTCATTATTGACTTGAAGGGAAGGTGATGAAAAGCGAGTTTTTCATCGTACACATCATTGTGAGTATCTCTGTGAAGTGGATTACAGTTACACCACACCCCTCAAGGAATACCTTCATGCTATACCGGTGAGTTGACTGATAACCCAGGCGATGTTGAGACAAAAAACGAGCGGCAAATGAGAATTCGCCGCTCGTATATAATTATTGAGAGATGCTTTGGCCCGGAGCATTTATTAGCCGTTGGATGTTAGCTCACGGTTCTCCTTATAATCCAGGTTAGCATATTTTCTCAGCCGGGATCATCCCAAAAGTCTCGACATAAGCTCTGCGTGACCAGCTTCGTCGGCTGCCTGATCTTCCATCGTCATTTTGAGATCAACCAGGCCTTCCGCCTCTGCAAGTTCAGCCAGTTTTGTGTAGCCGGCGACATCAGTCTGCTCCTGAGCGATATCATTTTGCAGCATTGTCTTCACATCCCTTGGTGGCGGAGTAAGATCTGGGTTCAGTGTGACTGTACCGCCGAGCATGACAATTTTTGATGCCAGATATTGTGCATGTCCCACCTCATCGGCAACCTCTGCCAAATACATCTGACGAACAGATTCCCATTCCGCTCCCTTGATCGATGCTCCCTGCAACATGTATCTGAGAAAAGTGGAAACTTCACGATTGAGTGCATCGTTTAACTTATTGAGTAATTCCTGACTGGCCATGATAGTATCTCCTGATAATAGTGTGTTTGAATAAGAAATAATTTAACCGGACTTGTCTGTTACAGACAAAGCATGAATGCAACCAGGTCGTCCTTTTCCTGTGATGTCAGTTTCAATTCCAGAACAAGGTTGAAAAATTCGACAGTGTCCGCCAATGTCAGCAGACGACCATCATGCAAATACGGCGGCGAATCTTTAATGCCTCGTAATGGAAAGGTTTTGATCGGTCCATCTGCACTGGCCATTCTGCCGTTGACCATTTGCGGTTTGAAGAACCTTTCTGTTTTCAGGTTATGCATCAGGTTATCTGTATAAAATGGAGCCGAGTGGCAAACTGCACATTTCCCCTTGCCGAAGAAGATCTTCTCTCCTCGTAATTCCGCTTCGGTAGCTTTTTCAGGAATCAGTTTTCCAAACAGATCAAGTTTTGGTGCCGGTGGAAAATCGAGAATCGCTTCAAACTCTGCCATCGCATGCACCTGAGTAGCCCGCTCCAGAACATTCACTCCTTTCTTGGCTGCAATAACCGGGTCGCCATCAAAGTAAGCGGCCCGTTGTTCGAACTCTGTAAAATCCTCAATCGTTTTCAGTGCACGCTGTGAACCAAACAGCCTTTGAATATTAACACCTCGCAAAGACGGGACATCAATCCGATGTCGAAATTGTTGCGGTCGGATATCACCCACTAAATGCGTTGCAGCGTTTGTGTGACCATTAACATGACAGTCAAAACAGGTCACACCAATGTGCGGCTTCAGTGAACGCCGATCACTCGTGTGATTAAACTGTTGTTGGGCAAAAGGAGTTACCAGCAGGCGAACCCCTTCAATCTGTTTCGGATTCAGGATTCCGTTAAACAGTTCGAAATAATTCTGATTCGTGATCACTTTCCCTTTTGAAACATCTCCCAGATCCGGGCGAGTGGTCAGATATATCGCAGGAGGAAACTCGGGAAGAAAATGATCCGGAATATCGTAATCAAGATCGAATCGAGTTAAATCGCGACCTTCCTGCTTCTTGATTTCATCAATATGAAATTTCGGAAACAACATTCCCCCTTCCGGATGATTCGGATGTGGCAGTGGCAGAAATCCTTTAGGCCATAGAGCTTTGTTGTGAATTTCTGCAACAGACATTTTCGACAGATCTTCCCAGGTAACTCCCTCGGGCAAGCGAACACGGACACCTTTCTGGACCGCCTTACCTCGAGACATGGTGACATTTTCAGCCGCCTTTTTACCTAAATCGTATCGTTTTTCGAGCAGATTCAACTGTCGCTGCATAATTTTCGGTTTCGCCTGGCTCATCCGTTGTACCGTCTGTTCGAAGCTCTCTGTGGCGACAACCGGTGCGTAGCTGTTAGGCGGCGTATCTTGCGCAATAATTTCGTGTAGTCCCGGCACCGCTCCGACTGCAATCAATGCAGCAAAGCTGAATTGAAGTAATAAAACTGTTATTCTCGTCATAATATTCTCTCCTTAAAGGTCCTGCTCGGGCTGATACAATGAGACCCCCGCTGGTTTTATTGTATCAGTTATTCCCTGTCTTCGTGTTGAATTTTACTCTCTGTTCAACTATATGTGAAATATTAAATATCTATGGGGGCGATAGGAAATAACTATGGAGATTCATCAGTTACAATACTTTGTTTCTGTGGCAGAGATGGGAAATTTTACGCGGGCAGCCGAAAAGTGCCTGGTGGCACAGCCTTCTTTGTCTCAACAAATCATCAAGCTGGAAAAAGAATTGGGGCAACCGTTGATCGAACGGTTGAATCGCGGGATTCGCCTCACCGATGCGGGACGACTTTTTTATGAAAGAGCGTGTTGCATTCTTGATTCTGTCGAAGAGGCAAAACGGGAGATTACCGAGGAGCGGGACGATGATGCCGGTCGAATTACCGTCGGGGCGATCCCGACTATCGCTCCTTATTTATTACCTCCGGTACTGAAAAAATTCTCGACCCAGTTTCCGAAAGCTGAGGTTGTCCTTCGTGAAAATTTTACCGAATTCACCATTAAAGGATGTCTCGAAGGAGATCTTGACCTCGGTATCCTCGCGCTACCGGTCGAGCAGGATCATTTTGTTGTGACTGCGTTATTCACCGAAGAATTACTTCTGGCGACGAATTCAAAACATCGTTTCGCAAGAAAGAAACGAGTTACCATGAAAGATGTTTCTGAAGAACCTTTCATCCTGCTGAATGAAACGCACTGCCTGGGCGAGCAGATTATCAGTTTTTGCCGGCAGCGAGATTGCCTGCCTCGGATTGCCTGCGAAAGTTCACAACTGTTGACTGCTCAGGAAATGGTTGCCCTGAATCATGGGATTTCTCTCATTCCGGAAATGGCAGCAGCGGTCGATTCATCAAAAAAACGAATCTATCGTTCGATGTCCGGTGTCAAACCAACCCGAACGCTGGCAATAATCTGGCACAAGCACCGTTACCAAAGCCCGTTGGTAAAGAAGTTTATTGAAGAATTGCAGAGCTACTCGCTACAATTCGTCTGAATTAAGCATGCAGTGATGTTCAATTTGCATTTCTGTATCCTTTGTTATCTCGTGTCACATTTTTCCTGGAGAAACTAATGCGTGTTGTTGCAGTGGTTTGTTTTGCAATTACGATACTCGGAATAAAAACTGCCATCTCGAACCTCATGGATAGTGCCAAACATCCAGAGAGCTTCGAGGAATTTGTTGGCTATACTGTTGGTTTATTCCTTTTTCCTGTTTTATTTCTGATTTGTGGCCTCATCCTGTGGCGCAAATCTAAAAAAGTGTCGTAGCGAGGATAGATTTTTTCCTCGTTCCCAAGGTCCACCTTGGGAACGCAAGGGAATGAAGCTCCTGCTTCACGTCGGAACTAAAAATCATCTAAAGCGAACGAAAACACGGGGGAAGGAGGACCTTCCCGGCCGTGCGTTCCCAGGCAGGAGCTTGGGAACGAGTTGATCCTGACGCCGTCCAGTTAGAGCCCCGCTACTGACTTGTATTACTAACGGTAAGATTTTGCGAACGGCTCGCAAATTTTAGAAAAATATCTGTTTGGTTACGGCTATCAGAATGAACCAGCCGTGCTGTGTAGATCAGTAAGATAATTGGGGCAAGTGCAATAAGGATACAGATCGCAACCGCCACGTATGCGTAGTCCACATTTGTGCCAAAGGGAAAGATTAATTTAAGCAATTCTACAGCAGCTAGAGACAAAAACAGAAAGAAGCTCAGCACGACTGCAATGATCAGGATTCTGGAACGCAATTTTTCAGACTTGCTGTCTCTTGCTTAAAAAAAATAGTTTGCCTCGCCGTCGCATCAGCCATCGTCGATTTGTTGTCGTTTGCAATGGAAGTTTAAAAGAATTTAGCTGATTACCTTGCAAGTTGAGCTGTTTTTTGCAATATTGTGCGGTTCTCTAGGTCGAGCGATCCAGTAGCCGCTGAAAATCCGGTGGTTGCTTTGTTCCATGATATCCTTGTTGTACAGCCGCAGCATACAGGATATTCGCTCGGCGGACACAGTTCGGCTGTCGTACGATGAGGAAGTATATTCGCAGATGGCGACGTTGACAAAGTCAGATATCAGGAAATTACGCAAGAAAAAAGCACGTCTCAAAAGAAAATTGAAATGCCGGTTTTGCCCGGAGGGAGTTGTCCCTCGCCCGGTATATGTCGATTACAAAGACATCAAGACGTTGCGCCAGCTTATCGACCGCGAAGGCAAGATTCAGCCAAGAAGACGAACCGGGACCTCTGCTATTTACCAGAGAGCTGTTCGCCGGGCTGTTTTGCGAGCCAGATTTATGGGGCTTCTTCCCTACGTTGTTGATGAATAAAATCAATCACATCATTCAGGTTGTGCCTGATTGAGTTTTCGATTTGATTTACATTCCCCTGTCAGGCAGAGCCTGGCCTACTTCACTCATGCAGAGGTACGTGCAATGATTGCTCCTGAGCAATTTGATGTCCGAGAACCATTATTAAGTTCCCCAGAGTTCGGTTACGATCAGCTTGCTGTTTTGCAACAGGCATTAACAGCCGGGCAGGCGGCTGAGCTTCGTGTTGCCTGGAAAGAACTTGATTCACAGGCA
>WFOZ01000659.1 GCA_015487825.1 Planctomycetaceae bacterium | reverse complement strand
GAACAGCGATTACAAAAACAGTTGAATTCTCCTGGACTGGCTGAGACACTGGTTGTTGAAAGGGCGGGAAACGTTGTAGGGCTGATTAATTTTCATTTGCTTGGTCTTTTTCTGCATGGACGAATTACGTCTGCGATTATAGATATTTTTGCCTGCGACAAACTAACTTCGCGCGAGACATTCAGTCTGCTGCTTGCCTCACTTAAACGTATGCAGGCACTTGGGGCAGACTTGGTATTGATGCGGGAATTTGCAGCACAACCCAAACTTGCTTTACTGAAAGCTCGTTTTTTACCTCAGTTTGCTGATTCGCAACTGATGGTCAACCGGTCATTTGAGCAAAATGACAATCTGTTGGTGAAGAATAAAAAAATTCAGATCCTCTGGAGGTGAAAATGTGACGTATATTGTCTGTATGAACTTCCCTTTATTAAGTCGAATCTTCTGTCCTTTCAGCATTTTACACCAGAATGTGCAGGAGCGAGATGCTAGTTAAGTGTTTGACTCGAGGCCCTTTGTTTTTAGTTGGATGATGTTGAACGTCATATTTCGAATTGATATTGAATGTCTTTTTGCTTTTTTACCTACGAAACAGCAATAATCAATACACCCGGCATAGCTGGTTTACCCCGGTGGCCATCATCAGAATTGAATATTGCTGGAAGTTTGCGCAAGGCACAAATCAAATAAATCGTCAGTAGTTTTAGATACAACTTGTTGTAATAGTAACTTTATGAGTATTCCTATCATTTCAGAACCGGATTCTCAGCAGGAGATCTCCCAATTTTCGGGGCTCGCTGGAGAAACAGAGCTAGACAGGATTGAACGCTGCGCATTTTACGGTGGTACTCAGCCTGATTCCTATCTTGTTACCGAGCCGGAATATCAACACTTTTACAACGACCGGAAAACGGGGCAAATCGGGTATATTCGTCATAAGAACTACCTGCACGTTATAGGAGGTTTGATCGCGCCGCCTCAGCACCGGGAGGAACTGCTGGCACAGTTTTGTGACTATCTTGATCGCAATAAACTGTTGGGAGCTTTTTATTCGATTGCAGAAGAAGACCTGCCACTTTTTCGCAGTTATAATTTTCAGGTGACGAAATTTGGGGAAAACACTGAGATCGTTTTGAAAGATCACCATTGGGAAGGGCGTGAGTATGCCTGGGTTCGCCGGCAGACCAGTTTTGTCGCTCGACAGGGAATTGATGCCCAGGAAATATTTCTTGATACCATGACTACCGAACAGCGAGCAGAGGTGTTTGAAAAACTGCACGCTATTAATCGGGAACATCTTGCCGAGCGGGTAATGAGTCACGATATCGGCCTGCTTGAAGGGAAGCTGTATGCAGATCATTTTTATCGCAGGCGACTGTTTGTCGCTTACGACAGTTCAAATCCTGACCAGTGGCAGGCTTATGTGATTTGTATGCCTATGAACGGGGGGCGCAGTTGGGCAACCGAAATGTATCGTAACAGCAAACAGAGTATTCGTGGGGTGATTCCTTTTCTGTTGGTTTATGTAATCGATTCCATGAAAAATGAAGGTCTGGAAAAAGTCTCCTTGTGTATGGTCCCTGCTTATAATTGCGACAAGCCTCTCGAAGGAGATTCATGGCACGTTCGTTTTGCTTTGGGGCAGTGGGCCAGGCGATTTAATTTCGTCTTTAATGTACAGGGACTTCATCATTTTAAATCTCGTTTTCGACCGCAGTTCTCTCCGGTATATCTTTGCGTTCGCCACAAAGCCACATTCTTTTCAACACTCTCTTTTATGAAGTGTACGGGACTGTTTAACCTGAACTTTAGAAACCTGATCAAAAAAATGCTGGGACTTTTATAGCAAAAACTAATGGTATACGAGACTTGCAATCTGGTTCAGATGTTCTCTTTTGGCATTGATGGATTTTTACAGTATTGCCTGCGCTGCGGCGATTGCCAGCATAACCTTGTTAACCGCTAGTACCGGGATTTTCCCTGCAACTTGCCCCGCAGGATGTGCGCAGTTGTTGTTTTCAACTTCCGATTTTATCAGGCGGCAGCTTCTCTCGAACAAGCATGGTTCGATATCTAGAGAGAGTCGATGAAAAGAGAAACCGGAGTATTTCCCGGACTCTGCGACAAAAATCTCTGTTGATTCAAGATATTATTTAGAATGCAGCTCAGGCTGTGTCTGAGCGGTGTCTTCTTGGAAGAGGTTTCTTTATCACCAGATAAAAAGTTATGCCACGCGAACAAAAAGTAGGATTCACGATACTGATTATGATTATCGGTTTCGCGGGAGCGTTCTGCTTTCGGCGACAGCCCGAGAGGGAGGTTGCGCTTCCTGCTTTGCAGGATGAAAGCGAGTTAAACCAGCTGATTGCAGAGTACCGTCTTCGCCCGTTTCTTCCCGGCATCGACACGGATGAGGCAATTGAATCTCAGGAGAAACTCAAGCAGTACCTTGCGATGAGTATTGAAGCAAAAAAACTGGCTTCCTCGCAGGTCAAAGATGTTCCTCAACCGATTCATTCAGTTATTCCCGGTGCAATCGAATCGAGACGGGAACAGGAAAACAGTTCTCAGAAAAAAGCCACAACCCAAACTGTTTCGACAAACTTGCGACAGAATCTGCCTGCCGGGCAATCTCAAACGCACGTTGTACAACCGGGCGAAACTCTCAGCGGGATCGCTCAGAAGTATCTCGGGTCAGCTTCCCGCTTTCTTGAAATTTATGAAGCAAACAGAAATGTTCTTTCCGGACCTGATCAGCTCAAGCCGAACATGAAACTGAGTATCCCGGTTAAGGGTGCGAAAACCAGGCCCGAAGTCATTAAAGAGGCTCGCAAATCAGGAAAACCGAAAGTTTCTGATAATAAAACTCTGCAGAAAGCAAACGGAAAAGAATCCGGAAAGACTGCTCTTGCCAAATCGCCCTCGTCGAAGCAACATACAAAGAAAAAAAAGTTTATTCCGATGAAGCACTCGCCATTTTCTCGTACCGCTTCTGAAAAGCAGGAAAAGAGACGGTAGTGCCTTAGTATCTTATCAATGAAATGCTGCGCAAAAGTGGCAGGAAATATTGAAATAATTGGGTAGCCCATCCGCTTTTAGCGGTTGGGTTGCGTAGCAACAAGACGAATGCGCCATGTGGTCTCCAAGATTATTGGAAGCTCAAATTAAATCT
>WFOZ01000658.1 GCA_015487825.1 Planctomycetaceae bacterium | reverse complement strand
GGTTCTCAGAAAGTAACTCGGGAGTGATTGTTTTTCCGGGGGGGGGCTCCTCTGCATTTGCGGTAGAGCAGATTGCTACCGCAATGAACAGTGAGCGGGCGAGAAATGAGAGATCACTTCTCAACAATGTAAATCCGAGAGCATCCTGCTCCATAAGACTCGACTCCTGCGTGAACACTGAATCAAAAGATCCAGAGGCATCTTGCCAAACCAGGAGAGAACTATAAACCCGCAAATAAACAGACTCTATCTGTATGATGCGAAGTTAATTGTTCGTCCATGAAAAACATGGCGATATGTATCGAGGAGTAAATTCAGCGGTGCCATGTCGACTCAGTAAAGCGAATAGAGCAGGAATCATTTCAGAAACGATAACTGCAAATCGATCATGGAAGTTTCAATGAACAAACAATGAAACAACATCAACCGATACCTGAGGCTGTTCAATCAACAGGGGAAAATCAAAGTCGCTTTAATTAAATCTATTTTCGCACGTTCCGAAAGGAATATTTTATTAGCGGGCCAGAGCCGCAATTTCAACACAGGGTCTGTACAGGGAGACAACCCTGAAGGCAGAGAGCCCAATATTGAAATATGAATTGTGTTGATAAGCTTTAATCACAGAACCACCTGAAGTTATCGACCATTTCAGGTGCATATGTTGCGATGAAATATCAAATATCGCTGATTACAGCCAGAGCAATTTTCAGAAAAGTGCTCATCTGTGTCAATTTTTGCGGGTGAATACCTCAAATAATCAACTGAAAACGGGGAGGATAACTGCTTTAAGGCATGATCGCGGTCCGATTCACTAAATCGCTCTCAACCTGCTTCAGTATATTTATTACAATTCAGTTGGACAGCGTCAATTAAGTGGCGGAGTGCTGTTAAAGGGTATTCCGAGTGAAACAAGCATATTCCAACTACGGCTATCGCCGTGCGGCTGATGGCATGCGGGAATAATAACTTCTACCATCGCCATAATTCATTTTCGCTTTGCAGGCTTTTTCTCTGGAGATGTAATGAATTCTGATTGGCTTCCGGTTTTGAGTATAATGCTGGCCGGTATCGGTGCGTTCTTATTTTTGATTGTCTCTGTTTCTAAAATGAGGATCAGGCACAATAACAGACGCAGCGATAAACTACGAAAATTTGCCCAAAATGCCGGGATGACATTCCAGAAAAATTTGTTGGAATTAGAGCATATTCTGGAGCCATTCGATTTGATTCAGAAAGAGAATGCAGAGCTGGAAATAACGAACGTGTTGCTTTCCCGAAGTGGAGAACTGACTCTTTTTTTATTCGATTATATATGGGAAACCGCAGGGCAGGATGGAGAGTTAAGCAGGCAATCTGTCATACTGTTTGATGATTTTCGTTTTGATCTTGCCCATTTCTCGCTTCGCCCGAGAAGAACGGGAGACTTACTGGAGAGTCTTTCAGGCAACCGGGATGTTGTTCCGCAAGGTGCCCCGAAGTTTAAGAAAAAGTATCGTCTGGTCAGTCAGACTCCTCGTGAGACATATTATCTTTTCACAGAAAAGTTAATCCGCTTTTTTTTACGGAGCGAGAGTATTTGCGCAGAAGGGCAGGGCACTTTCTTTCTGATTTATGAATCAGGAAAAGTAGTTGCTCCGGAAAAAATGCAAAGTTTTATCGAAGAGAATCTGACGGGGTATCATCGACTGAAAGAAGCCGTCAAGGAAAGCTCTCTTCTGTCAAAAACATCATTAAGCGGACAATAGTCTGTCTTCATATGACGACAGGTGACATAGGATTGGTATAACGAAATAGTGCGATAGCAGAGTACGATGTCCGTGCTCGGTCAGTTGAGTTTTTGATGCTTTCATTAAGCCAAACGTGAACTCCAACTGAACGAAACTAAAAAGGAGAATCTCCCCGGTCTGGTCCTGCCTGGCCGCCGGGTGTGCTAGATCGCTTGGCTGGTTCTGCGAGTATTACTGCTGGCCTGATAAGGGTTCCATCGGCAAGTGATTGTGAACTTTCAGAGATGAGTTCATCTTTTTCCTGAAGGGGGCCGGTGACATAGGATCGCCCTTCACCCAGAGGGCCGAGTAGTTGAACTTCAATATCGCGAATCATGCTTTCTCTTACGACTTGAATAATGCGTGAGCCGGTTTCTGAATTTTTCAACGCCATATTTGGAACTTCTATCACAGGAAGCCTAGGTACAATCGCAGAGTAGGCAGTCTGACCATCCTGATACGCTTTGCTTTGGTTATCGAAAATAACTACTGCAATCGCAGCGGTATCAATAATTTGACGAAGGGCTTGCCATTTTCCTTCAAGAGGAAGAATTGCTTGTATTTTCCCTTTGGCAACTTTGTTGTCGAGTTTAACTTCCAGAGTTTTACCAACAGATACTTTTTCACGATCAACCGGGATATGTGCCACCAGTTGCGAAGTATCGATTAATTGCAACAGCTGGTCTCCTTGGTTGACGATGGCTCCTTGAGTGGTCATCACCTTTTTTATTTGTCCGGAGAAAACAGCTCTGACTGACATGTTTTCGATTTCAAGTTGAGCCAGGTTTAGTTCTGTTTTGGCAACATTAATTTCTGCCTCGGCCAGGTCCAGTGCAACTTGCGGCTGCTTCCCTGCAGCTACTTCTTTCGCAGTCAGTTCTCTTCGTAGATTGGCTGCCTTCAATACAGCTTTGGCATGTTCTAAAACCATTTTGGCGTGTTTGGATTCGATCTGTACCAGCTCTTCCTGTGCTCTGACCATTCCCCCTGGTTTAACGCGTATGTTTTGAACAATTCCAGATACTTTCGTTCGCACTTCCAGCGACCGGATTGGCTTCAGGCTGATGGCAGCCTGAAATTTCTCGGGCTTCATCAAATGAATTGCATTTTTCTTGATGACTACCTGCACGGTATCATCGTCTTTAGACGGCTTCGCTTTGTCTGCTTGCACCTGAGCGAGTGGTTTAGGGATCGCAGGTGGTTGAGCGAACAGGCAACAGTGGCTTATTACAGATAGAGCAAGCAAAAAAGAGAATAGTCGTAATTTGGGAAACTGGTATGTTGAGAATATTGTCTGATTCATGTTTTCTGACTCCGGAATATTAACATCTGAGAACAAACAAAGGTTTTCAGGTGAGCCTGTCTGTTTCGTTATTTCGGTGGCTGGCTCGAACAATGTACATTCAATGTACATTCTGCAGCCATGCCGTATAGGTTAATAGACTCGGGTTAGAAAGTGAATAGACAAGCCAATTTCTCTGGAGACATGTGGCAAACCCAATACGGCTGTTTTAATTTGACTGCCGTGTAGCAAAGAGGGCTGTGATGTTGCTCAGATAACAGCTTTTGTCGGGGCCTTACGGCTTACGGGCGAAACTCGACACTTCGTTCCCACATAACCTGGGAATCGTGATTGGAGCCACTATCAAGGTGGATATTGTTTGAACGCCAGGTCCAGCGTACCGTTCCTCCCGTGTTGTATGGTCGCGTTGGAATTCGATATGCGGAGCGGCTGACCGGCATCGGCACGGTCGCTGCAACTTCCTGGGGCAATCGGTGTGTGAAATACGATCTGCGGAATACCCAGTCTTCTGCAGATGATTCAGTGGGCAGGCAGACTGCTATCGCCATTAAAGCAAAAACATATCTGGAAATCAGACATCCTGTTTTTTTGATAACATTGGATCTCATTGTATCACCTGCAGGTTAATCATAAGTTGATTGTCTGTTCATTAAGAATGATGCTTTCAAGCAACATTCCGCATCAAATGATGCACATGAACCACACCAGGGCAGCTGAAATCAGTAAGAATCAGCCACAACTTGATAACTCGCAATTTCGATGCCAATGCACCAGGGAGTTCTTTGCCGGCTTTATTCGGTATCTGGCATACTCTCCCAAAGTAGCTCCGTTTGTTATGAAAGTCTTACAGGTCATTCGCTGATCTTTTCGATGAATTGAATTCAGCCAATACGATGCTATCGTCGGATAAAACGTAATCGTTATCTGAGATAGTGCAGGGGCTTCGCACGCAGGCAATGCTCATGTGGAAAGCGGTATTTATGAGCAGGTTGAAGAGAGGGGAGGGGCCGCAATGGTGGGCATCTCTTTCGTTATTTATGTCTCAGTACAAATCAGTTAATCCGGTTGTTTCATTATACCCGCACATCAAATTAAAATTCTGCACTGCGACTCCGGATGCTCCTTTAATAAGATTGTCCAGGGCAGAGAAAATCTGAATTGTTCCCCGTGATAAACGGACCGTAATATCACAGAAGTTCGTATGGGCGACATCTTTTGTACGGGGCAGGTGATCGACAATACGAATAAAGTGGTCTCCCTGATAATAGTCTCTATAAACCTGCATCAGTTCCTGCTCGGTAGTTTCTTTGATGGCTGGAGCATAAATCGAACAGAGTAATCCGCGATCCATCGGAATCAGGTGAGGTGTAAAAACAACCTCCGTTTCTGTTCCGCTAATATCTGAAAGAACCTGGTCGATTTCGGGTGTGTGACGATGATTACCGACTGAATACGCAGTGAGGCTCTCGTTGCATTCAGCAAACAGGGTTCCCAGTTTTGGAGTGCGACCTGCTCCGGAAACACCACTTTTTCCATCAATGATAATTCCTTTGGGGGAGAGAAATCCGCTGCAGAGCAGGGGAGTAATTCCCAGGATCGCAGTACTGGTATAGCAGCCGGGGTTAGCGATCAGATTCTGATTGGGGATTTGCTTTCGATACAGCTCCGGCAAACCATAAACAATCGTTCCCAGGCGGGTCGGGTCGGTATGTACGTGGCCATACCACTGCTCGTATATGTCAGGGTCAATCAATCGATAATCTGCACTCAGGTCGATAACTTTCAATCCTTCAGCCAGAAGCAGAGGGATTGATTCCATGCTGGCAACGTGTGGCAGGCAGGCAAAAGCAACATCAGCTTTGGCTGCGATTGCCGCGGGGTCCAGCAGTTCGCAATTCAAATTAAGCCTGCCGGTTAACGAAGGGTGAATACTGCTGATAGAGGGGGCATCTTCCTGACGTGTTGTTGCAGCAACAATTTCAACATGAGGATGACGAAGGAGAATCTTGATCAGTTCGATTGCGGTGTAGCCGGTTGCTCCGATGATCGCTACTTTTGTTTTTGCAGTTGGAGAATTCATAAGATGGATTCTGTTTCAGATAGGGAATAAAATTGAATTATCAGGAAGTCCGGGGCGGTTAAACCTTGTCGTTACCCTCATTATTCAAAAAAATGACTGTTACTGTCGGCTTGTTCTTTTATAAGATTCCACCATGACTTCCGCGATCATACTACTGGACAAATCAGACAACAGCACGCAACTGATCCCGCGTACCTCCGCACTCTAAGTATGAAGGTTTCAGATTTCAAGCAGGGCAGGGCGTAAAGATGTCGCAGGCGGAGAGAGTCTGTAGGCCTTTGGAAGAATAAGAGGCTTTTGTGTCGCGTCAGGTTCGCACCGGGACTGGTTAATAACCCGAAAAGCAGGACGACTGAAATGGTTTTGTGCAAATGGATTGTTATGGAAATTACTGGATCCTATATTTCGATTCTGAGAGCCGTGGCACGCTGAAAATGATTGGATCGCTTGATTTTCAGTTCAGGCGGCTCTCAGAGCCGTGGCACTCATCGTAAAATTAAAGTATAAGGCGCAATACTTTAATCAACCTCAATTTCAGTCTTACTCTGGTTCCTGACAATGGGGTCCCTGACTGATTGGAGCATCTGAAATCTGCATTACTAACGGTAAAAGTTTTCGAACGGCTCGCAAACTTCAGAAAAAGATCAGTTTGGTTACGGCTATCAGAATGAACCAGCCGTGCTGGGCTCTTTTCTGTGCAAGTCAACCTCACTTAAACTTGCGGTCAGACGCAGTGAGTTGCAATAACGGGAAGTTATTATGATTTCAGCCGGCGGCCTGCAATTTTTTGCTGGATCATTTCAAAACTACGCTTTGTTTCGGCTGCACTTAGCAGATGCTCGGTTCGACCCGGGAAATTAGTGGCAACGTGCCAGCGTCCAAGCACATCGAACATAGCTTCGGCTCGTTCAGAATTAAATTCGAACTTTTGTTTTAATCGGTCGGCTTCTTCGGGAGGAAGATCTGAAAACTGCCCAATTAGTAAAAAGTCACCTTCGTTGGAAAGCTTCAGGTGCAACCCTCTTAATTCAGAGGCGAGTTGGTGGTCTGCAACAACATCTACTGCCAGAGGCCCCTTTTTCAGAAACCGTTGCAACATCACCGATTCTTCTTCAGCAATCCGGGCGGAGGCTTCGCAGACGGCATAAACAACCGCCTCATCAACCAGATCTGCTTCGTAAATGTCGGGGCTGATGTGCTTCCACCATGTACTCACCAGTAAATCGAGTTGTACATGGGCAGGAACCGAACGCAGGAACGGAACCTCAGTCAGGTAGCCGAACCGGTCTTCGTTCAGCGATTCAAACTGAAGGGTCCATGAGATCCTCTCTAATGTATCCAGGAACGCAACCCGGAAGGCAATGTAGCTGAGGAACGATTGGGGCAATTTGTCGTTGGCTATAGTAATCATGCCCTTCATCGTCTCATCAGGTGAAACAGATCGCAAGGGGAAACTTGAGGAAAATATCAGGATTCCATGTTCATTTTTATCATCAGCTTGCAGCTCCGGTTATTCGGGAATATTCGGTAGTTAATACGAATTCTATACATAGTGCCTATTCTTTCCACTTGGCCTAACTGTCCCGTTTTTCAGTGTGAGGCTCCACAGTTTTCACTATTCCTGTTTGAATGCAGCGGTAATACGCCTCTTCTATAGTCCAAATGTCATTATTTGCTCAATTATTCTCCTTTACAGATCGATATGTCTTTATTGAGTGTCATATCAATTTTGAGGTTATGGTCGATTTGAGCTGCGTTCCAGAAGGGCAGGGGATGAAAAAAATAACGATAACACCAACAGGGCGGGAGCGATCTTTCGATGTCGACGAGATTATCGTCAGTAAGACCGACCTGAAGGGGATTATTACCTATGCAAACCCGGTCTTTTTGAGAGTTGCTGGTTATGCGGAGCATGAAATACTGGGACAGCCTCACAACATTATCAGGCATCCAGCTATGCCTCGATGTGTTTTCAAGGTGTTGTGGGATACCTTGGAGCAGGGGGAAGAGATCTTTGCCTATGTTATCAATCTCTGCAAAAATGGTGATCATTACTGGGTCTTCGCCCATGTGACACCCAGCTTCGATGAAGTAGGGAATATTATTGGATACCATTCTTCACGCCGGGTTCCAGAACGAAAAGCCATTGAGCAGATAGAGCCCATCTATAAGATGTTAAAAGAGAAGGAAGATTCCTACTCTGATTGGCGGGAAGGAATGAATGAGGCGTTGACAACTTTGGTTGAGCATCTTGAGTCTCAGGGAGTTCGTTACGATCAATTCGTTTTTGCTTTGTAGAGCTGGCTCGGGTACAATTTGTACCAGAATTGGGTAGAAGTTTGCTTGGAATATATAAAATTATAACAGACAGGGCAGGGTAGTGATGCCGCAAACCGATTCGAATATTGCCGCTCAAAGTGAAGACGTCTCCTCTTTGCAAAGTGAACAGATTAACGCCTGGATCAGGCAGGCTGCAGATGTCTGCGATCGGGCTGCCCGTGGGGATCTCGAAGCTCGCATAATCAATATCGAGGCAACAGGAGATCTGGCTCGGATTTTTCATGGCATTAACTCAATGCTTGATT
>WFOZ01000657.1 GCA_015487825.1 Planctomycetaceae bacterium | reverse complement strand
GGTGATGCCTGATCAATTCACACTTGATGATGTGGGAGATTTCATGCAGGTCTCAGGAGCAAAAAAAACTCACTTCGTAAATGGAGTCATGCAACTGACTCTCAAGCTAACCAGTCCGGCACAAATCACCTCCGAAGGACTTGAAGACTTGTTTTACGAATGTCTCTCTACACCAGACGAGCGTTTGTGAATCAGATGCAACTTCCGTTTTACTTTGAAGGTCTGCCGCGTCGGTTTTCGCGGGTTTTCTTTTCCCATTGCAGAAAGAGCAATTTCAACTGCTCGAACTTTTGAGAATGCTGAGGATTTGATTTCAGATCATTTTTTTCCTGCTTGTCGGTTTCCAGATCGAAAAGATGCTCCTTCATTTTATCCTGCTGGCTAACGCTGACATATTTCCAGCGCCCCTGTCTGAGCCCTCTCCAGATTGTATTACCTCTCGGCTTTCGCCAATAAAGAGTCCGTTCAATATTATCAGCCTGTCTGGCAACATGATCGATAATATCGATTCCTTCAAACGGTTTATCCTTTGCTGCCTGCACGCCAGCAATTCTTGCAATCGAGGCAGTGAAATCGAATGTGAGGCACGGTTGAGTAGACACTTTTCCTGCGGGAACAACACTGGGCCAGCGAACGATGGCAGGCACACGAATTCCACCTTCGTAAGTTTGCCCCTTGTAACCGGAAAAAGGAGCGTTGCGGGCACTTCGGGTGCCGCCGTTGTCGCTGGCGAAAATGATAACCGTGTTGTTTGAAATCTTTTTTTCATCGAGGACACGGAGCATATCGCCAATCCGTTTATCCATATGCTCGATCATTGCAATATATGTTTGAGGTGGAGCTTTGCTTTGATTCTGTAGCGGAGAATCTAAAGGCAACGGATCCGGCGTATAGTCGTCGGGTCCCTGAAACGGTGCATGAGGTGTTGTGTAAGGGAGATACAAAAAGAACGGCTTGTCGGCCGATTGTTTTTTAACAAAGTTAATCGCTTCGTCAGTCATCAGATCGGTGAAATAGCCTTCTCTACGAATGGGCTGTCCATCCTGAAACAGATTGTAACCGGCAATCGTATCCAGGTAATGGAAGTAATCCATTCCACCGCCGATGCAGTAAAAAGTTTTATCAAATCCGTGTCGATGCGGAGCGAACTTCGGCTCATATCCCAGGTGCCACTTCCCGGAAATAGCCGTTGCGTATCCACTCTGTTTCAGCAGACGAACAATCGTTTGCTCTTCAACCGGTAAACCAAGATCATGAGTTTCCCGTAAACGAATTGCATCGTCATAACGTCCGACATTCCCGGTGCCAATTGCACATTCAAGCCCGCCAACCCATTGTTGATACCGACCCGTCAGAAAAGCAGTCCGTGTCGGCGTACATTCTGCCCCGTTGGCGTAATGATGTGTGAAACGCACCCCTTGTGCAGCCAGCCGATCGATATGAGGAGTTCTGATATCTTTGCGGTCGTAACAGGCAAGATCTCCATACCCCATATCATCCGCCAGTATGAAGACGATGTTCGGGGGATTGGTTTTTTCGGCAGAAAATGCTACTTTCTCAGTATCTGCGATTGGGTTCAATGCCGCAGTAATGAAAACAAGAAGTGTTAAACGGTGGCGAAGATGTGATTTTTGTGACGTCGTTTTATTTGTAAATGACGTTGTAACGACCTGCATAACCATTCCTTTTGGGGCTGTCTTACCTGATAAATTTTGATGTTGCTTTTCAGTATCAGCATCTCAGACCGCCGGGTCAAGCAAGTTGCCGAGAGAATTCAGTAGCGATCTGGTGAAACAATATGAAACAAAAATTATCTATGCAAATCAGACTGACGCTTCTTCTTTTTTCGACAGGAATGCTGATACCGGCGGATTGTTTGCAGGGGGCTGTATTTTCTGCTGGGAAAAAATGTGTGCCGAACATCGTTCTGATCATGGCAGACGATATGGGGTACGAGTGTGTGGAAGCGAACGGAGGGACTTCGTACAAAACACCTCAGCTGAATAAACTGGCAAAATCCGGAATGCGGTTTACGCACTGTTACTCTCAACCGATATGCACCCCATCGCGAGTCGAATTGATGACGGGGCTTTACAATCAACGCAACTATATCCGATTTGGTGTGCTTGACCCGAAACAGATTACTTTCGCTCAATTATTGAAAAAGTCCGGGTACAAAACATGTATCGCAGGCAAATGGCAACTTGAAGGAGGAATGGAAGGCCCGCACCATTTTGGGTTTGATGAATATTGTCTCTGGCAACTGGCGAGAATTCCAACGCTGACAAAAGTGCCAAGCCGGTATCCGAACCCCGGACTGGAAATCAATGGGAAGCAAGTCGATTTTCACGATGGCAGCTACGGCCCGGATATTGTCAGCGATTTTCTGTGTGATTTCATTAAACGCAACAGTGAAGGTCCCTTTCTGGCCTATTACCCGATGATTCTCCCGCACTGGCCATTCGAACCGACTCCCGATGGAAAAGATTGGGACCCAAAATCTCCGGGAGCAAAACAGGGCCAGAAAAACCCGCATTACTTTGCAGACATGGTCGCCTACACCGACAAGATGGTTGGTAAGTTGGTCAATCAGCTGGATGAACTTGGTATTCGCGATAATACAATTCTAATTTTCATCTGCGACAACGGCACCGCAACAAGTGTTACTTCGCGAATGGGCAATCTGATCATCAAGGGAGGCAAAGGTTTAACTACTGATGCCGGGATGCACGTCCCGATGATTGTCAGCTGGCCTGGGAAAATTCAAGGTAACACAACATGCAACGATCTTGTTGACTTCACCGATTTTCTGCCCACGCTGGTCGATTTGGCTGATGCGGAAATTCCACAAAAACTACATCTCGATGGTCAAAGTTTTCTGCCACAATTATTGGGAAAAAATTCGACTCCACGCGAATGGATTTACTGCTGGTATGCCCGCAACGGTGGTTATAATGGGCAGGAATTTGTCCAGAACAAAAACTGGAAAATATACCGTGATCACAGAATCTATCAGGTCAGCAAAGACAAACTCGAAAAGAACAATCTTGCAGGTAAACAAAGCAACCTGTCGCCCAATGCTCAAAAACAACTGAAAACTCTACAAACAGCACTGACTCAGTTCACGAATACCCGCCGTATGCTTCCAGAACCGTATCCGGAAAACAGACCGGCAAAACGAAAAAACAAACAACGAAAAACCGGTAAACGCCCCAAATAATTCCACCATGTGTTCTGGTCGGATAGATTGTATAATCGTTGACAGAAAGAACCCGGGATCAAGTGTCTGATAAGTTCTGTTGATAATTGAATGTTTTGTACTGTTAAAATCGAAAGTTATTGAAATGCAGCCACGTTATAGATGGATATTTTTCTGTTTGATGCTGACAAACTTTGTCGGATTGCTCAACACTGTGCAGGCTGAACCGAAGGGAGTCCGGCTCAAAAAAATTAAAGATGTTGTCGTTTATCAGCATGAAAGATATTATGCAGCGTTTCCTTCAGTCGTCACTCGCCCCGATGGAGAGCTGGTCCTGGCATTTCGTCAATCACCTGAACGTGCATTTGTAAAAGACGGACGCGGCTCACATGCTGATCCCAACAGCAACCTTGTGCTTGTCAGGTCGAAGGATAATGCGAAAACCTGGACGAAAAAACCGGAGTTAATCTACGCTCATCCCTGGGGAGGATCACAGGATCCATGTATGGTTCAGCTTCGAGATGGTTCAATTATCTGCACAAGTTATGCATGGTACATACAGCTGACTAAAAACTTTGTCGATCCGCCGGATACCATTCGAACGGGATCTTTCCTGTTTCTGGGAGGGTATTTGATGCGTTCGGCAGATGGAGGGCATTCATGGGATGGGCCGATTATCCCACCGCCGGTACCGGGAATCAAAACGAAAGACGTTTTTAGTGAACCGCTTCCGGCGTATAACCGGGGAGCCATGTGCGAAGGGAAAAACGGACTGCTTTATTGGGCAGTTGCAGCAAAAGGGAGTACCGCCCCTTTTAATACGGAAGTCCATTTAATGGTATCTCAGGACAAAGGTTTGACGTGGAAATACCGTTGTCCAATTGCCCAGGATTCTAAAGTTACTTTTAACGAAACATCTTTGCATGAAACTCCCTCCGGTCAGTTGGTCGCTTTTTTAAGGACCGCTTCTTTTAACGACCACACCGTGATTGCACGTTCTACAGATGGCGGAAAAAGTTTTGAGCCGTGGGAAGATTCCGGCTTCAAAGGCCACCCGCATTATTCTCTGAAACTCCCGAATGAGCAGGTCCTGCTGATTTACGGCTATCGTCACAAGCCATATGGAATCCGAGCCAGAGTACTTGATCCAGAGTGCCGGGAAATCGAATCCTCCAAAGAAATCGTCTTGAGGGATGATGGCGGCTCCTCAGATTTAGGTTACCCCTGGGCAACAATAATGGCTGATGGTCGAATCCTTGTTGTCTATTATTTTAATAAGAGCAACGGCCTTCGCCACATTGCAGGAACAATCCTGGAGATTGAGCAGAGCAATTAAATCGAGCTGACCATATCTGTAGTTAATTGGAAGATCTCTCAATTCGGAAGTATCAGATCACATCGCACGATGCGATGGTCTGAGTGTTCTGTTTTGTGTGCAGTGACAGATTTCGCCTGCAACTTTCGGCTGGCCCAGATTTGATCGACGCGGAACAGTGGGTAATCGCTGGTGCCTGTGGCGCCCCAGCCGTTGCCTGCAATTGAAAATGTGTCGTGCAGTTGCGGGGACATCGCTAACAGTGCAGCATCGTTCGGCGGAGAATTGAAATCGCCACCAACAATCACAGGGCCGCTGGATGGTCTTGCTTTGAGATATTGCATCAGTTCTGCAATTTGTTGACGATGCTGGATTCGCTTATTTCGATGCTCGTTCCAGAAACCGGGCATCCAGAAATCGAGCCGAAAAACCGGTGGCGAAAGACGCAGGCTGACGATGTTCAGTTTCAATTTGCCCGATAATTCCAATTCAGCATAAACAAAGTGAGTAGCCGGATCGTTGCTGTATGAAAGTATCTTTCCGCTGGCGATCAGCGAGGTATCTCTCCCAGCCAGAAAGCACCCGTTTTCGTCAAACAGTTCTCGTGCAAGTTGTTCTACATCTGTTCGAGCTGGAGATTCCTGAAGCAGAACGATATCCGGTTTCCATTTCGCCACTTCTTTTGCCGCTTGTGCATTGCCTGCACAATTCAAAGAGACAACACGAATGCCGTGACCATTTTCGCGAACCTGCTTCCATTCCGAGGCAGGCGCACTTCTGTTGAAAAAGAGACTTTTGGTTTCTTCAACAAATATTATCGTATACAAAACCCACAGCATCAGGACAATGACAAAACCACGTTTACGATGTTGTTCGTAACCAATTGCAAGCATCAAAAAGCCGGGCAGCAACCAGCACCAGGCAGGGACAATACTCACCGCTGCCAACCAGTCCGGCTGTATCAACAGGCACAGAGAGACAGCCGTCAGGAACACGACCGAACTCACAAATGCCACTAAACGCCAGCGCGATCTTTTTGAAACAGTTGAAGTATCCACAATCTTATTCTTGGTAGGTTTCTGCAGTTCAATGGAGTAGTAAACTTTAGCTTTGCAGTATAGCATCAATCTTGAAATATCGCAGTTTATCGATATCCCAGCGCGGCATAGCCGCAACCAAACAGGGGTTTGAACCACGAATAGACACCAATGAACACGAATTTTTCTTTTGGAAACTTCATTTCAAACTGTAGGATGGCGTGCTTGCACCCATCAAATTCGGTTTCCACCTCATCAGTCCCATGCCGATGTATCAATGGCACGATGATAACAGATTGACTCTCTATTTTTCATTGAACGCAACTCGGCACGCGAAGATGGGTGCAAGCACGCCATCCTACAACAAACTGAAAAACTGAACGTGTGATGGAATGATTTCATTCGTGTTTATTCGAGTTCATTCGTGGTTCAAAATAATTCTTTTGACATATCCCTATTTCCTCGTTCCCAAGGTCCACATTGGGAACGAGTTGAAAAGGATTTGACAATATCCGGTCACCTTTGGGCAGCATTTCATTGATAAGAGATTAACAGGCATTTATTGGAAACTACTTTCAGATAATCTCCAACTGTTTCCCTTTGATTTCATAATAAAATAGCCCCGGAAAAAACCGGGGCTATTTGCCTATATCTCTCTGTGGAGCAATTCGCTGTCTGAGGCTGGCTGTTAATATCGCGGTGGAGGAGTATTGTCCCTGGGTGGATGATGAGTTGGCGGATGCTCAGGTCGTCCTTTATCACCAGGTTTTTTCCCTAACAATTCCAGCAGCTCTTTGGCATCAAGCTGACCATCGCGATTACTGTCTGCTCGTGCAAATCGCTCTCTTAACCATTTAGGAGCTTCACGAACACTGATGCTTCCATTTCGATCCCGATCAAATCTCTTCATCAGATGGCGAATGATTCTGTGCATCGGATCTTCATGATCGTCTTGAGGTTCTCTCGGCTCTCGTGGCTCCTTAGGCTCTCGTGGTTCTCTGGGCTCTCGTGGTTCTCTGGGCTCTCGTGGTTCTCTGGGCTCCTGTGGATCTCTGGGCTCCTGTGGATCTCTCGGTTCCCGTGGCTCTCTCGGCTCCTTAGGTTCTCGTGGTTCCTTAGGCTCCCGTGGCTCTCTGGTGCCTGAATCATCTGGCTTGTCGGCAACCAGTCGGATCCGAAATCCTG
>WFOZ01000656.1 GCA_015487825.1 Planctomycetaceae bacterium | reverse complement strand
TCAGATGTGTATAAGAGACAGGTGTAACACAATCACTGCGGCTCCTTTCTGATAATGTTCCCGATGGCAAAACGTATGCTCTGTACGAAGCAAACAATTCCAACTCAACACCCGGTGCCTGGAGTATGATGCGAAAGCCGTTTCTCCAACCTGTGGACCTGTCGAAACATCAGGGAATCGGCATGTGGATGCGGGGAGATGGTCAAGGAGGAAAATTCAAGTTGCAGTTTCATGATGGAAAGAGTGCTCTCGATTTTTACATCGACAACGATTACACGGGCTGGCGTTACCAGCAGTTGCCCTGGCCCGAATCGCGAACGATGGATTTGACACAAGTGCGATCATTAAGCATTTACTACAACGGCCTTCCTGCCAACAAAACAATTGCCTGCGGGATTGATGGAATTAAAGCGATTCCTGCCATCGATCAACCTTCCATTGTTAATCCTTATGTGCAAATTGGTTTGAAGCGAATGGAATGGAAAGGGAAACTGAAACAGGGAGAATACTTGGTGATCTGGCCGGAAGAACCAGTTCTACATTACCGACAAGATCGCACATTACCAACTGTGACATCTACCATCGCACCATCGTTTACCCTTCCCAAAGGCAAGCAGACCGTCCACTTTGGTTGCACAGAAGGACTTGAAACAGCCCTCCGCGTACGCATCACCCGTCAACCTGCTGAAAAACATAAGGTCTCTGCTTCGAAACATTGAAAATGTTATCTGTCGATCTTGATTGGTGGGTTGAACGTTTGTGATGTAGATTGTGGAATTACTGGTGTTTTACGCTTATTTTCTACGAAATTTGCATTCGGGACAGTTCGTCGCAGCCTCATTCTTGACACCCGGACAGCAGAGAGATACTCTTTTGTCTGGTTTGAAGCACAGGTGGAGGTACGCCTTTGCTTGTCTACAAGATAATAGTGTTGGTAAACCCGGTTCCATTTTGGCTTTAGCTTCCTATAATTACAGGTTGCTGGAGTTTTCAGGTGGGGTTTGGAGTTGTTTTACAGTCACTTTCCATTTTCCCTGGGGAGTGTTCAGGTTATATTGGTTGACGTACGGTTTTGAAAGGTCGGATTGATGCGGAGTGTAGCAAGATGAAAAACGGTCGAGGCATAGGATGATAGTGATCGATTTTCACATTGTTGCGGTTCAGTACCTGTTCGACGAGGTCAGTCGAGTCAACAGAAAGGCGGCACTCATGTGATTACATGGGATGTGGGCTGAAGCCTGTATAATGGTCTTGAGAGCGTTCCCTTTTTGGGGGCTGCTTTCAGAGACATCGAATTCTTAGGGAAGTGGGTATTTTGTACCCACTTTTTTTATTATAGAGTAGCAAGTATGGCATGACCTGAAACGAAATTTGATGGTGGTACAACAATTCGATTCTCTTTGGTGCATGGGCATCACAAGAAAGAAGCGTTGAGGCGATATCGAAAAGTAGTTTGAGAGTCGGTCCAGTTCGGAAGGAGCAATATGAACGCAACCGAAGTCATTAGAATCGTTGATGCGATTCATCGCGACAAAGGTATCGATAAAGAGATCGTGTTCGAGGGAATCGAGCAGGCGATTTACACAGCTTTGCGCAAATACTACGGGGACGAGGATGAACTGACGGTTAGTATTAATCGTGACTCCGGCGAGCCGGAAGTTCAACACAATGGAGAGTTGTTGGATCCGGATATTCTTGGCCGTGTCGCTGCTCAGACTGCCAAGCAGGTGATGATTCAGAAGATTCGCGAAGCAGAACGGGACGCGCTTTACGATGAATTCATCGAGCAGAAAAGCCAGCTTGTTTCGGGAACAATTACTCGTCTTGAATACGGCGTTGCGACCGTAGCACTCGGAAAAGTAGATGCTATTCTTCCACGCAGCGAGCAGATTCCGGGTGAGAGCCATCGTGTCAACGAGAGAATTCGTGCGATTATACTGGATGTACGAAAATCGGGCAGTCGTCTGAAAATTATTCTTTCCCGGGTTCATACAGACTTTGTGCGACAACTTTTTGAAATCGAAATTCCGGAAGTTGCAGAAAATGTTATCGAAGTTCGTTCATTAGCCCGTGAAGCGGGCTACCGTTCAAAAGTAGCGGTTTCCTGCTACGACAACAGTGTCGATGCTGTTGGAGCTTGTGTCGGAGTTCGAGGGGCAAGAATCCGCACGATTGTTGATGAACTGGGCGGCGAGAGAATTGATATTGTCCGCTGGAATGATTCTCTGCAGATACTTATTCCCAACGCGTTACAACCTGCCGAAGTTGAAGATGTTATTCTGTGCCCGATGCTGGGGAGAGTTATTGTACTGGTCAGAGATGACCAGCTTTCGCTGGCGATCGGGAAAAAAGGGCAGAATGTTCGTCTGGCTTCCAAGCTTGTCGGCTGGGATATCGAAGTGATGACTCGTGACGAATTGGATGAGCAACTGGAGCGTTCTGTCGTTACGTTTTGCGAAGTCCCTCATGTTACAGAAGATCTGGCAGAGTCTCTTGTATCTCAGGGGTTTTTCAGCTTTGATGATCTTTCTGTGATTGAGCCTGAGCACCTGATTGAATTGAGTGGCTTTTCGATGGAGCAATACGAAGAGATTGCAGAGTATGCTGATGCAGAAAGCCTGCGGATGGAAGAAGAAGAAAAAGCGGCCAAGGCAGCAGGGCGGTCCGTTTCACGGCATCAGTCAACAAAAAAAGAGGAAGCCCCGGCATCTTCTGAATCTGAATCTGAATCTGAAAGTGATGCTCCAGTTGTAGCAGAGCAGGCCGTTGCTGCCTCAGAAGAGACTCAGACTGATCCTGAAGAAGCACCTGAGAGTACCGAAGAAGTCGTTGCTGAAGAAACGACCGCTCAGGTGGTTGAAGAGGGAACTGTTGAAGATGAAGCGGCGAAGAGTGAGCAGGAGAATGAAGAAGTTAATAAAGAGTAAACAAGCAACATCTACACTCTCCACGGGATTGACTGGCCACGGTAACAGCTGAATTACTCT
>WFOZ01000655.1 GCA_015487825.1 Planctomycetaceae bacterium | reverse complement strand
GGCGCATGTCAGCCCGGGCTGCCTGGCTGAGCATGTCGCTCTCGGGCCTCAGCGTCCTGCTGTGGATGCAGCTGCGCCACCTCGGCTGGCCCCCGTCCCTGACTGTTGAACCGATTTTTATCGGTCTGCTGGTTTCGCTGCTCATCGTGCTTTCCCACTCCCGGGGCGAATCGGCAGGAGGCCGGTGGTGACTGCCGCATACTGAGACAATTCCGTTCCGAAGAGATTTGAGGTGATCAAATCGGGCACGAGCAACTGAGCTCATGATTTGAGCACGCTGGAATAGGCATTCACTTCCTTACATATTGCTATAAACTTTTTTCAAATAAGGAAATTCATTGAAAAGCCTTGGGTGTTCCTGTTTTAGGCGTTTCATTAACCGATGTAACGCGTAGCGGTCATGCAGGCCGAGTTTTTTCCAGGCTTCGGTTTTTCGACCACCAACGGCTTTCAGTGCTTCTTCAATGCAACTTAACTGTACTCTGGCAACATTTTTCGCCAGATCAAACCTTTCAGCAATGTCGCTCTCTACTGTGTGTTGTAGAAAAGGCTTTTCTTGGTTAAGGTCTCCCGGCAAGTCCTGGGCCTGAATTTGGCTATGCCCCAGGCTTTGTGCAACGATAACCGCACGCTCAAGAATATTCTCTAATTCTCGTACATTTCCAGGCCAGTTATAGCGAGAAAGGATACTCAGGGCATCATCAGATGCCGTCATAATTTTCGTACGGCCATCAGTTTTTAATTTTTGTAAAATAAAAGAAACGAGCAACGGGATATCATCCTTGCGATGTCGCAGAGGGGGGATTTCGATTTGGAAACCTTTAATCCTGTAATACAGGTCTTCTCGAAATTTCCCTTCGGCGATCAACTTTTCCAGGTTCTGATGGGTCGCAGAAACGATTTGTATATCGACAGATATAGATTCTCTGCCTCCTACCCGACTGAAGCGATGATCCTGTAAAAAACGTAGGAGTTTGACCTGAGCATCCATTGGCAGGTCACCAATTTCATCCAAAAACAGAACCCCATCCTTAGCTTCCTCAATCCAGCCGATTTGTCGCGTTTTTGCATCGGTAAACGCAAATCTTTCATGTCCGAAGAGTTCACTCTCAACAAGCTTTTCTGAAAGCGCATTGATTGACACGGCGACAAAAGGCTTCCCCGCGCGCTTACCCGATTTATGAATAGCTTTGGCTACAAGCTCCTTGCCCGTACCTGTTTCACCACGAATAAGCACGCAAATCTGGCCGTCACGAGCCACCATCTGAATTTGATTTTTCAATTCACGGATAGGAGGACTTTCTCCTATGATGGTCACCGGCTCTTTTTTCGCGAGATATTCCTCGAGCAAGCGTACTTTGCGCTTGTCTTCGCTACTTTTCAGAGCATTGCGTAGTCGCTGTCGGAGCTCAAGGTTAGAAACTTCTTTCTCGACAAAATCAACGGCACCCAGCTGCATGCATTCAACTGCGACCTTGATATCGTGTAAAGCACTGATCATAACAATAGGCAGGTGAGGCGATTTGGCAAGAAATTCTTTCAAAAGCTGTACGCCGTCGCGATTTTTCGCGTCGTCATCATCCAGCCGTATATCCAACAGAGCCAGGTCCGGATTGACCTTGATTGCATCACGCGCTTCCTGGACAGAACGAGCGAGAAGGATATCGAACTCAGAACTTAACGAGCGTTGCCAGCTTCTGAGCATCCGTTGATTGTCGTCAACTATCAGCAATTTTGGTTTTATAGGTGCCTGTGCCATGCTATAAATTACTCGTCGGGGGATACAATTTTTCGAATAATATACAGTGTAAAAATAAAAACAGTCGCTCGTAAGCCAATAATAAATGCGTAGTACTGCAGCGTAGCTTTGTTGAGGCGGTTGATACTCTCCGCTGTACTTAAATCATCAAAAGAAACGGGCAAAAGCCAAATCGAAAAAGTTATGCTCGCCAGGAAAATCAAAAGAATTGATAATAAATTAAGCCATTCTCTACTTCGGTTTTGACAACACTTCAATAATTTGTTGACCAGCTCCTCCTTCTCTAACTTTTCCAGTTGTTCTTTGTCCATGTTATTCCCCTTCTCGTTAAAATGTTTATTTTCTGGATACAATCAAAAAGATATTGGTAACCAGCAGGGTCAGGTTTGTGAAGGAAATCATGCCTTGCAAGCCGAGAAACAGGTTCCAAAGGTTAGGCCAGGAATCCATCGATGCCCAATGTTCTGCTGGTTGTAATGTGAAGAAAAATAATGTAGAAGCACATAGGGATTCCCAATAGGCTATCAGACCTCCTGTAAAAGTGAAACTCGTATTAAACCCCCAATACAGCCCCCCAAAAAATAAAATCAGTACTGCAACGATGGAAAGAAATCTTGGCAACGAATGAAGCGTATGTTCGAGATATTTTAGTGCCGGCCAGGCCAAATAACGCCATGGGCGTTGTCGTATCCAAAAAGTAAACCGCAGCTTGCGTGCTTCAGCGAGACAGGCCTGTTCTTCTTCGAATTGATTTAACTCGCGAAATTTTTTTGCCAGATTCTCGATAATGGTCAGTCTGGCATTAAGCTGAGAACGCACGCGGCTTTTGGCGTTAAACCATTGCGAAATGGCCTTGACTTCTCGTTCAATATCATCGAAGCGGTCCTTCACATTTAAATTATATTCTATGCCGTAAAACATGCTTTCGGCTACGATTTCGGCCTGGTGTTGCAATGCGACGGCTTGCAGCGCTAATGTTGGTGTGCGACAGCCGATGAGTTCTTTCGCTTCTAAAGCCAAAAGCGCTGCATGAATCGCATCGGGGACAGAGATCGCTTTGCGCAGCAATTTCTCAGCCCGCTTGAGAAGATGCTCTGCAAGCATAAGCAGCCGTCCAGGTGTACTGTGAGAGCCGGAGATGTCTAATTCAGTGCTGCTGAAATCAGGCGGCCATGTAAAACCCGGAGCAAACATGGGAAGGCTGCTCCGCCGTCTCCACATTCCTGACCTTTTCCATAAATCGAAAATGCCGGCAAAGGGTTTGTACAGCACTTCCCAGCGGATGCCCAGGCAGCGTTTGAGCGTTTTTAAATACGCTTTGTTACTGCGCCACTTCCCAGCGCGTTTGTGGCCAACGGTAACCAAAATTCGGTGCTGCAGGTTGGGGCTGCGTAACCCATGGAACTTATTATCTCTTTCTTCGAGATCGGTCAAATGTAGTTCTAACGGCCGGTCGGGGAAAAATAGATAAATATCCTCGAAAACCAGTTTAATCTCATTTTGAGTTGTTTGAAAAAGATCGCAAAATTGATCATATAAGGTCACAGCATGGGCACGGTAGCCGAAGCGATACGCAGTATAGGCATGGAAAAATGCATATGACGGCTCTTCGTCAATCGCAGCTGCAAGTACCTTGCGCTGGCAGGGGATGGTATCGGCTTTACCATCCGGTAAACGACCATTGTGGAGTGACCGGTTGATTTTTTCTTTCACATAACTGCGTAATCCGGAAGGGTCAAAAAGAAAGGCTTGCGTCCCCCCTGCATGTTTGACAAAATCCCGTAGCCTGGACAGGGGATGGATGAAATGGTATTTCCCCCGGGATTCGTTTTGGTCAGTTGATTCTGGCCCCCAAAACACCCACTGAATTTCCGGATAGGAAAGGATTAGCCAACTTGCCAGGACTTCTGGCGGGATGACTTTCTTACGCTTTGGGTCGTAATCCAGTAATGGATTCCATACAGCCGTTGCATTATTTGAATTTGGAGGTATTAATTGCAGTGCGAGCAGAACCTGAAGATTGCGAAGATGCTCAGAAGATTTCTTGTCAAGGGTTGCACAGATTCTCTCAAAAACATGATAATAATCAGCAATGTCGGTAATGGGTTGTCCATCGAAAAAGCGTGCCTGCAGATCAAGAGTTTCAATTTCGGTGTGTTTACTGTGGTGTTCAAACAAACGCTTTAACTTGTTTCCGAATCGCTTGTGGCTGATGATAAGGAGGTTAGTCGCCATTTTCCCCTCAGCAATTGGAGTTGTTTGTTGACTTTTCTAAACCAGTCCTGGAATGCCTCCAGCTCATCCGTGAGCAATTTATTATTTTCAAAACCTGAATAGAGCTTCTGCTGATCGAATAATTCCGGTTCAGCGACCAGATAATCCATCAGACAGGCAAACCGATAAACACCAGCGCCTGACTTTAATGTGAAAGTGCCGGTGCCGGATTCAGAAAGTTGCAAGAGCTTTACCAAAGCTTGCCATTCATCGATGCTATCTAAGGGCCCTTTGTGGGTGCGCTGCAAGATTTCCAGCAAGCAGCAACGCTCTCCCTTTGCGGCCGGAATGAGACCCACATCATTGGGTGGGGATATGCCTAGTTTTTGCCACTCGAAATTTTCACCAACCATCAAGTACCAAACGCGAGCCAGGTAAGATTTCAGCGATTGTGAGGCTGGAAATGTCCCCTGCCACTCATCTCGCAGGCGCTCGAGGTGGGCCACAAACTCCCGCCACTGGTGGCCTTCAAGGAGCTCATGCAAATGCTCGATATCCTTCACAATCGGCCCAATCTGATGAAACGCCCGGTGCTTGATGCGGCCGATGGGGTCACTTCGAAATTGACCGTAGTAAAAGCCTACCCAGTTATAAGCGACTCTTTCCAACTCTTCTGTGCATCTAACAGACTCTATATTTTCCATCATTTGTTTATAATATGGCATGTCGCTCCTACTATAATCAAGAATTGTCATATTTCCTTGGAGGAGCGATAGTAGCCCTGCTTTACCTGATTCCCCATGAATGAAAATAACATTTTCCCTGATAGCTTCAACTTGCTCTATATACGGCCTATCTTGTTCACTCATGCAACGAATTGACACAGCAAGAGAAGAGTCGGCGGTTTTG
>WFOZ01000654.1 GCA_015487825.1 Planctomycetaceae bacterium | reverse complement strand
CATTACAACTCCTCACGGAAAGAAAAACCGTTCGTCTGCATGAATTGTGCTGCATTGAGTGAATCTTTACTTGAAAGTGAACTGTTCGGGCATGAAAAAGGAGCATTTACCGGAGCTACCGATCAGAAACCGGGAAAGTTTGAGCAGGCAGATCGGGGAACATTGTTTCTTGACGAAGTCGGTGAGATGAGTCTGGCAATACAGGCAAAATTCTTGAGAGTGCTCGAAGGACACCCGTTCGAAAGAGTTGGCGGTTCCAAATCGATTAACGTTGATGTGCGACTGGTAGCTGCAACAAATAGAGACCTTGAGGAAGCTGTGCGAGAATCAAAATTCCGCGAAGATTTGTATTTTCGTTTGCAGGTACTCGAGATAATCGTCCCTGCTCTGAGAGAACGACGGGAAGACATTCCGGTTCTGGCCAACTTTTTTGCTGTTCGCTTTGCTGAAAAGACAGGACGTCCGGTTAAAGCATTCACTTCTCTCGCGATGGAGCGACTTTCTCAGCATAACTGGCCAGGGAATGTTCGGGAGCTTCAAAATACCGTTGAACGAGCTGTCGTTTTGAGCACTGGGAATTTAATTGATCAGGACCAGATTCATCTTTCCGGGCTTCGCCAGGTAGTGGACCAGGTAAATCAACAGGTTGAACCACAACAGGAATTCTCAGCAGTTTCGATGGAGAAAGTCGAAAAAGAACATATCTTTCGAATTCTTAAGTTGACAAAAGGAAATAAATCAAAGGCTTCGCAGATATTGGGAATCGAGCGTTCTACTCTGGATCGTAAGTTGAAAAAATATGGGATCAATAAAAACGTGAAGTGATATTGGCTGGCTTGCTCTTTCAAACAGACCTACTAAACAGCATTGGTTGATTTGTCTTTGCGGGAACTCAACTTCTGGTTTCAGGTTGCCGACAGCCGGTTTAGTGGGCAGAATATTCTGCTTCAAATGTATCTATAAATTTCCTGACTGCTTCGCTTTTTAACAAGTTCTTGAATTATTGTAATTTCTGAGAAAATTTTATTGACATTTTTATGATTTGCCTCAAAAATCTAACCTGAGAGACACACACAGATTCCTACCACAATTTCTCACATGGAATTGCTTTGCATCCGATAGTAGTCAAACGACGCTCTCGTTCTGCTACTTTGCGAGGTGACCTTGAATGTCGGTTCCCCGTTTGTCCCCAGGGGCAGGGCTTTTAGCTCGGGTCGAACTGCATTTCGCAGAGGAGTGAGAAGTATTCATGATGAATCTTGAGCGTGATGGTTTTGTGTATTGTTGATTGTATCGACATTAGTACACCTTTTATTAACTTTGGAGACCGGGTATGCCCAAGTCCAATAATGCGGAGCCAGATTTCGAACTTATGTTTGACGAACAGACAGCTTATGTAGCAGATTTTGCTGATGCCTTTGATATGGAAGAATTTGAGAATCTCGGAATCGATCCGATTTCTCCCACTGAAGCCAAACCGGGGTCAGAAGATAAAGTAATGATGCTTGCTGCACGGTATGCAGCCGGAATGCCGCTTTGGCATGACGGGGACTGCTATGATCACGCACCTGTTTTAGATGCAGATCTTCTTGCCAGCAATGATGATGATCTTGAAGAAGAGCCTGTCGAAGAGGATATCCTGTAATTGATTCGATGATTTCCCAAAAAAAAAGGAGCCAGTCTGGCTCCTTTTTTTATTTGGGCTGAATGAAGAAGTAATTATTTCTCTCAAGCTTCATTCATAGTCTGAAATTTTGATGATTTCCAGCTCGCGGGTTCCTTGAGGAGTTTCCACAGAGACCTTATCTCCCACTTTTTTTCCTTCCATCGCCTTGGCTAATGGGCTGGATGTCAGGATTTTCATCGGTTCGCAATCATAATCTTCTTCGCCAGGACCGACGAACTCGTATTCTTCCTCTTCATCCCACTGCAAATCGTTCACAGTGACAGTACTTCCAAAAGTGACCACTCCTTTGGGCATATCTGCCTTATCAACAATGTAGCAGTTGGCAAGTTTGGATTTTAAGAGATTGACTTTTGCCTGGGCCATCCCCTGCTGTTCCCGCTGACCATGATATTCGGTGTTTTCCTTCAGGTCGCCTTCGTCGCGAGCCTCAGCGATTCGTTTAGTGATTTCTGGAAGAACTTCCTGCTCAAGATGCTGAATTTCAGCTTTCAGTTTATCGTGCCCCTCACGTGTAATAGGTTGACGATCCATATTTCTGTCTCTCCTGATATAAATAAAGACGGGCAAGGCAAATCGCCTTAGCCCGTATGTCACTCGTTAGCAATATTATAGTCTGTTTCGTCACTTGGTGTAAATCTGTAACGAAACGCGACTTCAAACGTCCTGCCAGGACCGCTCGGCTGCACTTTTCAGAACGGCGTCACAAACTTTAGCAGTTTCCAAAGCAGTACGGAAGGTCGGTTCGCAAACCGTTCCCTGTTCAATACTTTTCAGGAAATCAGCCACCTGATGCACGAAGGAATGTTCGTACCCAATACTCAAGCCCGGCACCCACCAGTGATCCATGTACGGCTGATCTCCATCGGTAATATGTACGCTTCGCCAGCCACGCACTTTGGAATCATCTGCATGATCGAAGTATTCCATTCGATTCAGATCATGTAGGTCCCAGCGGATTGAAGCGTGTTCCCCATTGATTTCAAACGTATAAAGTGCTTTATGTCCCCGTGCATACCGGGTCGATTCAAACAGTCCCAGCGAACCATTTTCAAAATGACAATGAAACAGGCACGCATCGTCAATTTCAACCTTTTCGACCTTGCCGGTCAAAGTGTGCATTCGCTCTTTGATAAATGTTTCGGTGACCGCAGAAACATCCTTGATGCTGCCATTAAGCCAGATCGCGGTATCAATACAGTGAGCCAGCAAATCGCCTGTCACACCTGAGCCAGCCGCTTTGGCATCGAGTCGCCAAAGCGCTGCTCCGCCTTGAGGCAACTCTTCGCTGATCGTCCAGTCCTGCAGAAAATTGGCCCGGTAGTGGAAGATTTTTCCGAGTTTTCCGGAATCGACAATCTGCTTGGCAAGAGTGACTGCGGGAATCCTGCGGTAGTTGTACCAGACCGTATTGGCAACTCCCGCCTTTTCGACTGCATCAACCATCGGCAACGATTCTTCAGCCGTTCTGGCGAGCGGTTTTTCGCACAACACCATCTTTCCTGCCTGGGCTGCTGCAATTGCGATTTCTGCGTGAGTGTCGTTTGGTGTCACAATATCGATTGCATCAATATCATCTCGTTCGATCAGTTTTTTCCAATCTGTTTCATGAGATTGAAACCCCCACTGTTCTGCGAATTCCCTGGCTTTTTCTTCGGTTCGCCCACAAACGGCTTGAAGAACAGGACGGTATTCCAGCTCCGGGAAGAAATCGTTCACTCGCTTGTAACCATTGGAGTGTGTCCGCCCCATAAAACCGTAGCCAACCAGACCAATGCGTAATTCTTTTGCCATTTGATGTCATCCTTTGTTGCGAAAAAATGTGTTGAATTATTATAGGTGATATTTCATTCGGTTACTGATGACTCGTTTAACGGCAAGCCGAAGGCGACTGCGTTTGTGAGCCAAACAGGCAAGCGAAAAACAGTCGCCTTCGGCTTGCCGTTAAACGAAATATGCAATTGTGTCATTCTTTAGTCGTGTGTAGTATAACCGGTAGCAACCCGGGGCATCACTGCCCCGGCTCGCCCTTCACTGACAAATAGTCTGTGCTCCTGAATCAGTCCCAGCCGTTTGCATCTCGAACCTGAACCATCGTAC
>WFOZ01000653.1 GCA_015487825.1 Planctomycetaceae bacterium | reverse complement strand
GATCTGATTGCTCTTTGCGTCACGCACAAACAGCGTTGGCAAATCGTGATCAACGGGACCACCCGGCGTGCGGCGATTTTTCGCAAAACCAACCGTGCCGATCGCCCATTCCAAACGAGATTCTTTGCGATTCCCAATCGCTTCCTCAGCCGCCCGGGTAATCAGGTCGGTTAATTCTTTTGTATAACGATCAATATGTTTTTGATGCGCAGCAGGAATCGCCGTGCTGAATATATTATCTGCTGCTCCATTCACTTTCGGGGTGCAATGCGAATGCGTAAACGTCAACGCAATGTTCTCACGAGGCACGCCATGAGAAGACTTTATCCGCTTTGCAACTTCTTCCACCATGCCAAAGCGAACACCCAGGTTATCGATTGCAATAAGTACGAGCGGCTTGGCATCCCCATAAGAAATCGCAATTGCACGAGCATAAATCTGCTGAGAGACCCCTTCAGATTCCTCACGACGATTCCCAAACCCATTAAGCCTGATCGGATAATCCGGAGTAATATCAACTTTGGATATTCCAACCTGATAAATCGTCGGATCCTCAGCGTTTGCAGTTGTTGAGAGTAGAATTATTGACAAACAGGCAACGATAAAAGCACGAGATGAGAAACTCATAAGGCCATCTTTTCTGAATGCGGTTAAAACAACGCCCCGGCACGCCTGCTTGACTTTGAGGGCTGTTACCAAAATCAATTATCTCGAAGTTAAAGCAGCAGACAAAGGAATTGATCATTATCAATTACAATAACAGTCAGAAACTTTGTATAACTTCATGTATAAATCATTATTGAAATATCCACAAGCATACGAGCAGGTATACTGAGAAACTCTGGGGACGATTGGCTCAGGCATTCAGTGTTACTTATCAGACCAGACGGCATATTCATTTCCGTTGGGGTCGCTGAATTGAAAACGGCTGCCACCGGGGAATGAGAAGATTGGTTTCAATATTTTGCCGCCCGCCTGTTCGACCTTTGCCTGTGCCTGCTCCAGATTCCGGCTGTAAAACACAATCAGAGCGGAGCCGTTTTCGGTTGAGCTGACAAGATCAGATTTGAAAAATCCCCCATCCACACCTTCATCCGAAAAAGAGGTGTAGTCGGGGCCATAATCAGTGAAGGACCATCCGAACGCAGCTGAAAAAAATGCCTTCGCTTTTTCGATATCTCCGGCAGGGAATTCGATGTAGTCGATCTTTCCATCTTTTTTCATTTGTGAACCTTGCGTTGAAATTCGGGTTCTGCGTGACGATGTATTGCACGGACTGCTTCAGTCAGGTGATAGATTTCTGAAACAGGCAGAATTTTTCCCTCTTTCTCTCATTCAAAGATAAGGAGATTCCTCAAAGCAGTCAGAAAAAGGAGGAGCAATTAGAATTGATTCGAGCTTGCCACCTTCCCGGCACAAACAGCAGGCAGTTTTCATCCGACCTAATGCCAGCTTTTGTTTCCCATCGAAAATATCCATTCGCCAGCTGACTGACTTTGCACCAAGGCGCTCCAGGTTAACATGGATGTCGAGAACCCGGTCATATCGGGCAGGGGCGAAATATTGGCATTGGGCGGTTACCCGTGGCCAGCCGATAACGACGCCATCGTCTCGCGTATATGTGATGCTTAAACCTAAAGAGCGGTAGTAGGCATGCTCGGCTTCTTCCATATACCGGTAATAGTTGGAGAAGTGAGCGATGCCCGCCATGTCTGTTTCTGCAAACGCGACACGACGCCGATACACAAACTGCGAGCGAACCTCTTCCTGCTGATCATTCACAGACTTCAAACTTTCTTACTCTGATTATCTTATTGTTTTTTTGCAGGGAAGAAGCGATCAAGCGTTTCCTGCTTTGGTGGCCTGGTCACAAGTGAAACAAGAATCATAGCTACAGTGGAGCCGAAAATCATAGTCATGACCGGCATTGTCTGTATGATTCCCGGTTCAATGTGCTGGCCCGGTTTGGTGAAGCTGGCAAATGAATCGCCGCCAAAGTTGATCGTGAAGTTCGAAATTGCTGCGAAATCAGACATTGTAAACAGGTACAGCCACAATGAAATTGCGGTTAGAATACAGGCATACGCTCCGGCTTTGGTCAATCGTTTCCAATACAGGGCTGCAAGAATCAACGGAAACAGACTCGAAAACCCGCTGAAGCACCACACGCCCAACGTGAAAACATGTCGAGGTTCAAACAGACTGAAGAAGTAGGTCAACGCGACAATCCCGATGATAAACAGGCGGGCAATAACAATAATCTGTTTATCGTTAAAACGTCCTTTGCCGCCGTAATGAACGACAATATCTTCTGTAAAGATGGTTCCTACACACAGGAACTGGCTATCGAGAGAAGACATGATTGCTGCGAGAATCCCTGCGGTTAAAAAACCGGTTAATATCGGAGTCGTCATTGTCTTTACCATTGCAGCCAGAACCGCATTGGGTGGGAAG
>WFOZ01000652.1 GCA_015487825.1 Planctomycetaceae bacterium | reverse complement strand
CCTGTGCATCCTTCCGCCAGACCAGTTGTTTGACTTAATGGCAGCGGCTTTGAGTGAACCTGAAGCGGCTCCGCCATCCGAAGACGATTCTGAAGGCAGTACAGATGATGCACCGGCGGAAAGTGAAACAACTGCCGAAAATTCCAGCACAGAAGAAACGGCTGTTTCGAATTAGTTCGAAATGATTTTCAAGGCGTTCTCGGATTGCCTGCTCTGTGCAAACAGACTCTACTTTAATCGCCAGTCAGTTTCTGTTCTCTGGGTTTGCCAAATCGATAATATTCTCTAAGGATGTGGGGAGGTTGAGTGATGGCCAGTTATAATCGAGTCATCCTTGTGGGGAACTTAACACGCGATCCACAGGTTCGTTATATCGCCAGTGGAAAAGCTGTTTGTGAAATTGGTTTGGCGGTGAGTCATCAGTGGTTTGATAAGCAGTCTAATACACGTAAAGAGGAAACAACATTTGTTGATATCACTTTATGGGGACGCACTGCAGAAGTTGCCGGCGAGTATCTTTCCAAAGGACGGCCTGTTTTGATCGAAGGTCGTCTGCAACTGGATCAGTGGCAGGATAAAACAACGGGAGACAAACGAAGTAAATTACGAGTCGTATGCGACAGCATGCAAATGCTTGGCTCGCGCGGAGACAGTGGTGGTGCAGGAGGCGGTGGCGGTAATCGAGGTGGTTCGCAACCACAGCAATCTTCAGCTCCCCCACAACAGCAACAGGGAACAGGTTATTCACAACCGCCGGCGGCAACCAACGAAATGCCCCCTTCTCCTGTGGATTCTTTTTACGACAGTCCCCCTGAAGATGAAGTTCCTTTCTAACAGGTATTGTTACAACACGGTTTAATTTAATCAAAAAAGCCTGCCTACAGGCATTGAATCGAAAAATAGTTTTGAGGTGGAATAATGGTTCGTCAGGTTAAACGTAAAAAAGTCTATTCTCCCCGTACTCAGGGAGCAGTTGAGTTAATGCTTGCTGAAAATGTTTCCAAGCTTGGAGAGCAGGGAGATATTGTGCGAGTCAAACCCGGCTTCGCAAGAAATTACCTCCTGCCTCAGGGGTTGGCGACAATCGCCACAGAAGAGAATAAAAAGGCCGTTGAAGAACATCGGGCTGCCCTGGTTGAGTTGAACAAAAAACGTAAAGCAGCCGCCAAGAAGCTTGCAGAGGAAGTTGGCAAATACTCTGTCACTTTGGATGCAAATGCAAACTCGGAAGGGCATTTGTATGGCTCGATTCTCGCTGCTGATATCAGTAAGGCCCTTATTGAAGCCGGGTACAGTATTCAGCCGGAACATATCTTTCTGGAAGGCCCACTCAAAGAGCTTGGTATGTACACTGTAAAACTGAAACTACATGAGGGCGTCACCTCTGAAGTGAAAGTCTGGATTGTACCGGTCAGCAGCAAGTAATCTCTTACGGATAGCCCCGGATAATTTGCGGCGATCTACATGAGGTTTGCTGGAGTTCGTACCGGGATTGATGACTCAGCGAAAATTGGTATAACGGATGTCGGTATTTCAACCGGCATCCCTATTTTTTGCGCCCGGCAATAGTATGAATCTTTGCCTGAGAGTTGTAGGATGGTATGCTTGCACCCATCAAATACGTTCTGCGATGAATTACAGATTGCTGGCTCAATGCAATATCGAATCTTTCTTGTTGCTGAACGCAACCGGGTACACGAAGATGGATGCAGGCATGCCATCCTGCGACTTACTCAAAACATCCTGCCGGTAATGTAAAGCATTTATTGATAAAAGCTTAATGTGATGAAAAAATCAGCCGTTAGTGGTATGGAGGAATAATGGCTACCGCGACTTTGCAGGATAGTGTCCCCCCCAGTAATGTTGAAGCCGAGAACTCTGTTCTGGGCTGCATCATGCTCGTGAATGACACGATCGATCAGGTGCTCGGAATCATCAGTCAGGATCAGTTCTACGATGATCGAAACCGCCGGATATACGGCTCGATCATGGAGATGTATGAGCGGGGTGATCGCGGAATCGATGCGGTAACTCTTGCCAATGAACTGGAAAAACGTGGGCAACTGGAGGATGCAGGCGGCGTCTCGAAAATTCTTGAGATTATGGAGACTGTTCCTCACGCTGCTCATGCAGAATATTATGCGGGCATCGTTCGCGAAAAATGGTTACAAAGACAGCTGATCTACACCTGCACTGAAATTCTTAAAGAAGCTCACCACTCGCGCGACGACATCGAAGATGTCCTTTCACGAGCCGAGCAGCAGATTTTTCATCTTGCCGAGCAACAGGAGTCACTCAGTAAAGCGGATATGCGTTCGATTCTGCTTGACACGTGGGACAAAATCAACAGCAGGCAGGATCAGGATGGCACGGTCAGCGGACTGGCCTCCGGTTTCATCGGGCTCGATGAATTGATGAGTGGTTATCAACCATCAGAATTGATTATCCTGGCTGCTCGTCCGAGTATGGGAAAAACAGCGTTTGTCTGTAATTCAACATTGGCCATAGCAGGAGCAAGTAAAGCGGGAGTTCTGCTTTTCAGCCTGGAACAATCGAAAACGGAATTGGCCGAGCGTTTGCTTTGTATTCATTCCAAGGTTGATGGTCACAAAGTCAGACAGGGAAATCTGGAGCCGATGGATCATCAGGCACTTCTGGAAGGTTCAAGCGATTTAAGCAGTTACCCGGTTTTCATTGATGATCAGCCGGGACGAACAATGACACAGATGGCGGCTGTGTCCCGCCGTATGAAACGTCAGCACGATATTGGTATCGTCATCATCGATTACCTGCAGTTGATTGAAGCAGAAGATAAGAATCAGCCGCGAGAGCAGCAGATTTCTTCGATTACCAGGCGACTCAAATTTCTCGCCAAAGATCTGGATATTCCGGTGATCGCGCTGGCGCAGCTTAATCGTGGCGTCGAACAACGCGAAGATAAACGCCCTCGCCTGGCAGATCTTCGAGAATCCGGGGCAATCGAACAGGACGCGGACGTGGTAATGTTCCTGCATCGTCCGGAAGCTTACGATCCGGAGGATCGACCTGGAGAAGCTTTTGTGATTGTTGCTAAAAACCGTTCCGGTCCGGTTGGTGATGCCCACTTAACGTGGATTAAACAACAACTCCGCTTTGTTGATTATAGTCCGATTAACGAACCGGAAGGCGGTTGGGTGGGAGATGAATTTTAAGCGACACCTGCCTGATTGATTTATTTTTGGCTGCGTACAACGAAATCCGTTTGGGAAAGATTAATAATGATCAACAACTTTTCTTCAGGCATGAATTCACTTTTGAACTATCTGTTTGCTGTTGTGATAGTCAGTATATTTTCGCTTGCAGCGGTGCAGGCAGAGGTGAATGCGAAAGTCGTTTATGAAGGAACTGCAGGGCCGGGTGTGGGAAAGCATCTGGTTTTTCTGGCGGGAGATCATGAATATCGCTCGGAAGAATCATTACCAGCATTGGCTAGAATTCTGGCAAAGCATCATGGGTTCAAATGCACGGTTCTCTTTTCAGTCAATCGCAATACAGGTGAGATCGAACCGGGCAGCAGTTTTATGCCGGGGCTGGAGGCGTTGGACTCGGCTGATTTGATGGTGATCTTCCTGCGATTTCAAAATTTTCCTGATGACCAGATGAAACATATCGATCAGTATTTGAAGCGGGGAGGACCGATTGTGGGGCTGCGAACTTCGACACATGCTTTCAACATGCCCAAGACCGCAACATACTCGCGTTATTCTTATCGAAGTACCGCAGAGAACTGGAAAGGTGGTTTCGGTCGTAAAATTCTTGGCGAAACCTGGGCCGGGCATTACGGGAGAAATCATGTGATGAGCACCCGGTTGGATATTGTTCCGGATGCAAAATCGCATCCAATTCTTACAGGTGTTGATAACGCCTGGGTGCAGGCGGGAGGCTACTGGACCGAACCGGAAGCAGACAGCCAAATTCTGGCTTACGCTCAACCGTTACAGGGAATGACGCCGGACTCTCCACCTGCTCAAGGGAAAAAGCCCTGCCCGGGTGTCTGGGTCAGATCATACAAAAGCGAATCCGGAAAGGAGGCCCGCGTTTTCACAACGACATACGG
>WFOZ01000651.1 GCA_015487825.1 Planctomycetaceae bacterium | reverse complement strand
GGAGAAGAAATTATACGCAGTCCGTATCGTGCTGGAATTGGGAGATGTTGATCAAGCATCAACATGGTTGAGTCAGATCGAATATCCAAAGTCTCCGAAATCTCAGTCTGTTTATTGGGCGCTTCAAGCAAGGCTGTTTGAGTTAAAAGGCGAGTTGAAGCTTGCATGGGAAGGTTGGGGGCGGGCTTTATTGTCAGAGCCGAATAATGTGGATATTCAGAAGGCATTCATATGGTCTCTGATTGCTCATGCTAAGGAATTGAAATCCGAATCAGCCTTTTTGAAAGGCTATCTGGATGCGTTGCAAGCGCGGATGCCAGCTAGCCAAGATAACGATTGGACGGCCATCTTAGCGTATGGGTATATGTCGATTGGTGAGTATGCACGCGCGTTGTACTGGTTTAAGCAAGGTCTCCCTTTTCATCAAGAAAACCCGGACTGGTTGCTGGGGATGGCCGAGGCGTTCAAGCTAAGTGGTCTCCCGGTTTATGCGGATCGTTTGAAACAGTATGTGTGGCGTACTTTGCTCACACGCTATATTGCGGAGGGATTGCAAGTTGAGGATCAGAGGCAACTGCTGGCGCTCACTCACCAATTTTTGGGAGCGCCTGTGGCGTGGTCCTTATTGAAGGAGGTGGGGCGCCATTTTAGTGAGCGGCTTCGGGTTGAAGTCCTGATGGAGTGGGCTTTGGCGCAGAGTGATGTGCTGTCAGCGCAGTATTACTATGGTCAAGCGAGACGCTTGGGTATCAAGTTGCCGGGATGGCAACAATTGGGGTACGGGCTGATGATGTCTGATGAGGCGATATTGCATCACGTTCTGACTCATTATCAATATCTGCCTCAAGCAGACCGGGTTGTGGCACTAAACCGTTTGGGAATGTCCGGAAAAGCGGTTTCGGAGGGGCTGGCCGCATTGGAGTGGGCATCAGGAGATACGGTCGTTGCACAAGTTCGGCGAGCAGTCGTTAGTGTGAGAAGTGCTTTGGAAAACGGGTTGTTGGTGGGAGTGAAGGCCACGACACGGGATATTTTGGATATCGGCTTATTTGAAGCGAAGATTGGACGCATCGCTGGTGGAAAGCGAGCTTGGGGTGTTGACCTCAAACGTTACGTTTTGCATTCAACGCAGATACTTCCGGTTTATCAGAAAGATCAAGCAGATGCACGATTGATGTGGCAGACGGGGGGAAGTAGATACCTAGGAAGGTTGACAGTATCTCTCCAGGACCGAGCCTTCCGTCAAGTCGCCGGCATGGATATTGACTGGAAATATCAATATGGGCAACGGTTGCGCTATGGGGTGCGTCTTTACCAGGCAACGCGACCGGAGGTGAGTGGTACTTTATGGGGATGGGGACTTCAGGAAGGCGGAGAAACGCAGATTGAATATATTGCAGAGCGCAATGTTTATATGAATATGGCTGCTGGATGGCGTCGGTTCGCTTCGTTATGGGGGGAGCGTGTAGGAGAAGGGCCTTATGCACAAGCCACGTTGACTTATCAGCTTTGGGATGGAGATCCTGTTTGGCGTGTTGGAGGAACGCTTGAGTGGTTCAGCGCAACGGTCAGCAAACCATCTCGAATACCGCGTCTTTTGGCCTTGTTTGCGGTGACGCCGCCTGTTGAAACCATATTGCCGAGTGAATATGGGCGCGTTGGTTTAACCACGCAATGGCAACATGGAGAGGTACATAGGATATCACATGCTTCGCCATCGCCTCGGTGGTCTGTAGAAATGTCTTTGGGATATCAATGGGTTAGGAATGTTTTTGATTATGGTGTTTATGCTGGATTGGGTTGGCGTGTCATGAGTGATGATGAGCTAGGTATTTCTATAAGGTGGGGCACGGATGGGTTGAGCACCACACAACCTTATTGGGAGTCACGGTTGACATATAGTGTATTTTGGGGGCGTTAGAAAATAGCGTATTAAAGACGAATATGATATTTTTGTATAAGAACTGAAGTCGATGTTTTATTTATGGTATTTTTTTACACTTTGGAGCGAAGTGTGCATTATTTCAAATTGTTAAAATTATTTGTGTTTAGTGCCTTGATATTTTTATCAGGGTGCGCAACGGTTAATACATCAGATAAAGTGATTTTTGTTCAAGATACAGATCGGTGGGTGCTTTTGCCATTTTTAAATAATACACAAATGCCGGGGGCGGCTAGAAATGTAGAGGATATTCTTTCTTCATTAGTGCTTATTAAAAAGAGAATTACATTAACTAAATATCGCGACAATATTGAACATGAGACGCCTTTATTGCTTATAGATGATGTCGCACGATATGAGAAGGGGTTGGCTTGGGCGCGTCAGCATGGATTTCGGTATGGCATATCAGGTAGTGTAAATGAGTGGCGTTATAAGGCGGGTTTAGATGGTGAGCCCGCAGTAGGCATCACGGTCAAGATTATAGATGTTAAGACAGGGCACGTGGTGTGGAGTGGTACAGGTGCGCGCTCTGGATGGGGTAGGGAATCAGTTTCAATGACGGCACAGAGGGTTGTACTCGAAATATTAGAGAGAATGAAAATTGAACGTCAACATGAAAAGCGCTCTTTAAAGTAAGCCAGAGACGAATTGGGTGTCAGTCAGTTATCGAAATAAGTCGGAGAGAAAAAAGGCTCTTCCTAAATGGTGGGGGGGGCTGGAAAGCTTTATTATTATCAGTGTTCCTATCGTGATAGGACACGTTTACAATCCAGATGATCCTTTTTTCATCAACAGCGCGTTTCCTTGGCTGATCATTTCCACCGTTCTGGTGGCGCTTAGATATGGTTTCTTATATGGCTTGGTGTCTGTCCTAAGTGTGGTATTGCTTTATGCTTTAGAGTATGAATTATTACGGTCGACAGCCATTCAAGAAAAAGAGTATGTTTTTTTTATAGGTGTCGCAATCGTCACGATGTTGTCGGGAGAGTTCCGAGATTATTGGCAGAAAAATATCGATATCCTCCAACACTCAAATTATTATCGACAAATTCGCCTTGATGAATTCACACGAAGCTTCCATTTATTGAAGAGGTCTCATGAGCAGCTCCAAATGCGTTTGGGTGAGTGTGGACAGAACATACGAGAGGTGCTACAGAGCCTGATTAAATTATTAAGCCAGGAAAAGGAAATATCTCTGAATGAGCGTGTGGCAGAAAGCGTGTTGGGTATCATGGTGGAGCATGGGTATTTGCATCAGGCGGCGCTGCTCCCTTGGAATGAGGATGAAGCGCAGCTTATAGCGCAGCCGCTAGCCTGTGTTGGAGAGGTGTTTTCTATTGATGTGTCGGATGATCTTGTTCAGGCGTGCTTGAAAAGTAGAAAGTTGGTGTCTATTCGTCAGGATGCGGTAGAAAGTGAGGAGGAGACATTCAACACCCAATATCAGGTCGTGATTCCACTCATCGACTGTGAAGAGCATTTATACGGGATTGTCCTGGTTAAGAAAATATCGTTTTTTGCTTTTGAAGCCCGTAATCTCAGGTTGTTGTCAGTGTTGGCGGGTAGTGCCGCAGACTATATCAATTACGCGCGTTATGTGCGTATCTATCACGATGAAGATGATCAATGTTTATTGTTCAGAGTGAACTTAAAGCGCTCCATATACAATCGGAAAGTGTACGGCGTTCCTGGCATGCTTGTGTTGATGAAAGTGGAGCGCAATGAAATGGGAGGAGACTTTGTTGCGCTTGTTGAGCAGATGCGCAGAGGGCTGGATGTTTTATGTCGGAAAGACGGTTCTGAAACATACAAGTTATTATTGCTTTTACCTGTTACGGATGAAATTGGCTTGCAAGGTTACTTTTCCAGACTGAGATCTATCGTCAAGGAGAGGATTGGGCAGACACTGGATACATTGGGTGTTGAAATATGGCACGTGGAAACAAAAAGTGAGCGAGCGGTATCAAAAGTTTTAGAAAAAGCGGGAATGGGTGATGAGGTCACTAGGATATAGTGACTGGCTGATGGTCGGCATGGCCTGTTTTTTGGAAATCGTAGGGTTTGCATTCTTCTTGCAACGTAATGGGGAGGAGGATGCTTTTTGGTTTTATTATGTTTTTCATTTGGCCACAATCTTACCTCTGTTTTACATCACTTATAAAAAGTTTAAAGAGGTTTTCGATGGCGGATGGATTCAGTCTTTTTATTTTTTTGGCCTGATTATTGTTTTTGTGCCTTTTGTAAGTGTATGGGGTGTCATTCTCGGCATGATATGGCCCTATACGCATCCAAAACCAGACAAGGAAAAAGACGCCTGGAATAGCTTGAGCATGCCTGATTTGCCATATCGGGCCGTATCAATCAACCCAAGTGTCCCTATTTCTTTTGCAAGTTTGAGACAGATTCTCGAGGCCGCATCTGATACAAATAAAAAGTTAAAAGCAATCCTTCTGTCGCGACAGTTGCCTAGAAAAGAGCGGATTCGCTTGCTTCAAAAGGCTTTGGTTGATACGGATGATGAGGTTCGGTTATTAGCATACTCTTTATTGGAAGACATCGAGAAAGAGATCAGTGAAAGGATCATAACTTTACAGAAAGAGTTAAAAAGGGGTGGCAGTGATAAAGCCTGTAGGGAAACGAACTTTCTTATTGCTCAAGGCTTTTGGGATTTGGCGTATTTGGGAATCGCACAGCAAGATTTGAAAAAACATTTTCTCAACGAAGCAAAAAGATATTTATTGGAAGTTTTGCAGTTTGAAGAAAGTGGGAATGCTTGGTTCTTGTTGGGGCGTATTGAACTCCATAGGGAGCGGTATCAGGATGCTGAGCGAGCTTTTAAAAAGGCTATGGATTTGGAGGTTTCGGATCGGGAAGTGTTGCCCTGGTTGGCCGAAGCTGTTTTTTACCAGGGGCGCTATGATGAAGTGAACGCTCTGTTAACGCAATATCGCAATTTGGGTCAAGTTGTTGGCGCATTGCGACCTATTGTCGATTTTTGGACAGGCGATGCCAGTGTGCATCATGCATAGGCTTTCCTTAGGCTGTTTCGTAATTGCATGTCCGTGAGTGTTATCGGATTGCCCAGCATAGAGCCGGCGCGGCAGGTGGCGATCACCTGTTCGATCACTGCATCATCCAAGCCATAGGGGGTCAGACTGCCAGGACCGTAGCGCTCCGTCAGGGATTGCAGTTGGGTTTGCAGCGCCTCAAGGGCAGCTTCGTCACTTAAGGTTAAGGTCAGATCCTGCGCCAGCAGGCGGCCCACCTGGGTGTATTTATGCAGGGTGGTCTGGGCTTCTGGCGTGTCAGTCTGCTGGAGCGCTTCAATATTAGCCCGGGTGATGGGGGCGAGCAGGGCGGCGCAGACCATGCCGTGGGGTGCTTTGCAGTAGGCGCCTACCGGTCCGGCCAGACCATGAACGGCGCCCAGTCCGGCATTGGCCAGGGTAATGCCGGAAAGGGTCGCCGCCAGCATCAGACGGCCATAAGCGTTCTGTCGTGTGGCCTCATCAGCGCTTTCCGTTTCGCTCAGGGCATTCAGCCACAGCTGCATCCCCTGCCAGGCCAATGCGTCGGTGATGGGATTGGCTTTGCGGGTGACATAGGACTCCAGCAGTTGCGTGAAGGCGTCCATGGCGGTGGCGTGCAGCACCGGTTTGGGTAGATCGGGCAGAAAGCTGGGATCCAACCAAGCTTCCCTGGCGACCAGGGTTTCATGGCGGAAGGATTTTTTGAACTGGCCGAGGCGAGAGAGCACGGCGTTTTTGGTGGTCTCAGAGCCGGTGCCGGCGGTGGTGGGC
>WFOZ01000650.1 GCA_015487825.1 Planctomycetaceae bacterium | reverse complement strand
TAGTAGACGGTTTTGGATTGAAGCTCGTATAACATTTCTCAAGTTCCTGTTAATTCATGACACCCGAGATGGCTGGTTTGTATCGACAGCCATGGCCCAACGGCTACCTTTCTGAAGATTTGTCAGAGGCGTAACCTTAAGCAGTTATTCCATCTGTCGTTGGGCAATCAAATTTAGCTCGCTGGGCGGTATATGCGCCTCTATCTTCTGCAGGTAGTAACAACTCGTGACGATCTGTGTTGTACTTTGGCGATTAATTCGGTTTTAACGATTATGCCGAGCGCAATGCGCTGCAGTCCTCTGATTCGCCAACTGCGCAAAAAAGGCGGTTATAGGACAACCATCGCCTGGAACTGACCATCTGCTAACCGATTTTCCGGATTTGGTCGTATAATTAGAGCAAAAATTACAAGAAGATTTGACTTTCTCAAAATTGCATTCCCTATGAAGAATGTCCGACGTAACTCGTATTGTACAAACAAGTTACAATCTACAAGCAAAACATCCCCGCTGGCGATTCAGGAAAATTTTCAGATTCTTCAGGTTGGTATTGCATACATTTTGCGTTCAGGTTCAAGAAGAGGTGCCAAAAAAACCGAATGAATAGCTTAGACGGCTGGAATCAATCCCGATGGGTTTGTTTCCGGGAATGAGTTGTGAGGATTAATTATTGATTCTCCTGATAAGTTCCTGAAGCAAAGGCGCAAGCCAACTTGTTGAATATTGATTCCGGACGATTGCAGGGAAGCGATCGTATCTTTTCAAGAACCGTCGTGGTAGGGGGGATGACGCTTGGACGCACACTGTGCGAGCCGGACGCTCCGAAACGAGACAGAACTGTACGTTCAACCGGAATGGAAGGCATTGGGACTGCCGGAATTTTCCGAACGACTCACCTGATGATTCAGGTTGAACAGTTGGGGATGACACAGAGGTAACTCTGCTGTTTCACTTTCCAGTTTCTGTTGATCTCTCTACTCCACGATGGCACATGAAAAGATTGTGCGAGCCCACGCACAAATTGACGTGATCCTGTTTGATCAACGTGGGCGTGTTCAACGAATTTCGTTGAATGCGAGTGAGGCAACACCAACGAGTAATAGACCCTGACCCTGAGAGTACCCGGAATAATGTCTGGTGGACAAAGCCATGGATTTAATGGCATGGACAGCCAACCATCGACACCTGGGGCTTCCTTTACTAGCAGATCGTCTGCTGTGGAGTGGCAAAATGTGTAATTGGAGAGCCCGCAAATGAGGACAATCTTTACGACTGGACAGGTCGCTAAGATCTGCAAGGTTGCCCCTCGAACCGTTAGTAAATGGTTCGATTCAGGTCGACTTCGTGGATACCGGATCCCCGGTTCCCAGGACCGACGAATACCCCGCGAACATCTGATTCGCTTTCTGAAAGAACATGGCATGCCTTTGGGCGAGCTGGAAGATGAAGCGATGGGCAAGTTATTGCTCGTTGGCATCGAAGGCCCGATCCGATCAATGCTTGGCGAAATTCTGCCGTTGGAGGACTTCAAACTGGAGTCAGCAGCGAGTGGTTTTGAAGCCGGTATTCAGGCAGAGTCGTTGCATCCCGATGGAGTCATCATCGATTTTGCAATGGGCCGAAACGAAGCCTTGATGATCGCTCAGAATCTCAAGAAAAATGCCGACTACAACGATACCGTTCTGGTCGGACTAATCAGCGATGAAGATAGTGCCAGCGGTTTCGATCGCACACTGTTCAACGAGACGTTCCGTAAACCATTCGATGTAGCACTGCTCGCCGAACGTGTACGAACACTCGTTAGTCGCAAAAAGCAAATCGCCTAAAGTAAAGGGTTGGTTGTAGACCCTCCAAACAGGCATCACGTGGTCGGTTGGGCGTGTCATGGATGACACGCTACCTCGACTCCTGCAGGTATATTTGATCCATTTCTGAGGATCCCCCCGTTGCATTTTGATGCAGGGGTTTTCATACCGACTGTAAATGCTTATCCTCACTTTTCCGTATCGATTTCTAAATGTTGATCGATCCTCGTCGAAAAGTCGCTTGAGGTTCCTATAATTTCCCTTTCTTTCGGGACAGGATTTTAATTCCATGCTTAATAAACCGGAAAACGATTCCGCAATCATTCTGTTGATCCGTCATGGAGCCACCGATGCGAATCTGCAAAGGCCATATATCCTGCAGGGCCGCAACCTGAACGGTCCGTTAAGCCAGACAGGCATCGAACAGGTTTCTTCAGCCGGGCAATTCTTAAGCACTTTTCCGCTGGATCATGTTTACGCCAGCCCGATGATACGTGCTCAACAATCTGCAGAGCTAATCGCCCGACATCATGGCCATCCAGTAAAGACGATCGATGAAATTATCGAAGTCGATGTTGGCGACTGGGAATCAAAATCGTGGGATTCGATCATGCAGGAAGATCCTGAACAGTACAGACAGTTTATGGCCAATCCTGCGGAAGTTCCTTATAAAGCAGGAGAGTCCTACCGGGATGTGCAGGATCGGGTCGTTCCTGCAATCACCAGACTGGCAGCAAATCATCCGGGTGAAATGGTTGCAGTGGTTGCACACAATGTTGTCAACCGGGCCATCCTGGCACACCTGCTCGCACTCGATTTGAACCGCGCCAAAGACATTCGACAAAACAACGCCTGCGTCAATATTTTAAGATACAAACAAGACAAACTGGAACTGATTACCCTGAATGCCGTCTTCCATTTGAAAGATATTTAGTACCTTATCAGCAAAATGCTGCGCAAAAGTGGCAGAATAATTTGATAGATCGTAGGTTAGCTGAACAGCGCCAGGTTCAACTCGTTCCCAAGCTCCTGCTTGGGAACGCACGTCTGGGAAGGTCCTCCTTCACACGTGTTTTCGTTCGTTTTAGATTATTAGTTCCGACGTGAAGCAAGTGCTTCATTTTCCGAAACCAGATTCCCGTGAAGGCAGCAATTATACCCTGCGGAGTTTCACTCACGATGGTTGCCCCAACCCCGGCGATACCATCAAGCAGGAAACATTGAGCCGCTTTGTCTGATCGCTTCTTCTGTTTGCAATCAGGCCCTTAATTGCATAGTCTGGCGTCTATACATTTTCTGTCTGAATATTTCGGTACATCATGAGCCACGACAATGCATCGGATCGAAATAAAAATACAAAAAATTCCCTGCCAACAGAACTGGCAAGGATATTCGGTCCCGGCTGCCTGGCGGGCATTCGTATGGGGGACTGGTGGAGGTTACTGGCTGAAAACGGCTTTCATGTCGATGCACGATATTGGGGGCGAGCTACTCACCTGACGCTCAGCAGTTTGATCACTTCTCCTGTGTCATGGATGGAGAACCTGTTTCATGGGCCGATGCTGGAATCTACCCAGCTCGAACCTCCTTTATTTGTGCTTGGTTCCTGGCGAAGCGGAACAACACATTTGCATAACCTGCTTTGTCAGGATGATCGGTTTGCTGCACCAGATCTGTTTCAAACAATGTATCCTCTTACATTTCGAACAGCCCGCTGGTGGCTCGAACCGCTTCTGGCAGCCATAACACCTCGTCAGCGGTTTATGGACAACATGAAAATGAGCTTGCGCGAGCCGGCTGAAGATGAAATGGCGATCGGTATACTGTGCCGCAAATCGAGCAGCTTCAGTTGGGTCTTCCCTCGCAATGCAGAAAAGTATGATCGCTATCTTTCATTTGATCAGGCGACCCCCAAAGACCGGGCGGCTTTTCAGCAGGCTTTGAAATACTTCGTCGCTAAAGTTCAGCAGGTTTTTGACCGTCCTGTGATACTGAAATCCCCCAATCATACAGCACGTATTGAACTTATTCTGGAAGCATTTCCGGAAGCAAAGTTTTTGCACATTCACCGAAATCCATATGAAGTTTATCAGTCTTTTGTGCATATGGTCCAACGAGTGATCCCGATCTGGGGACTCCAGAAATTTGACTTCTCGCAGGTGCATCAGATGGTGCTTTCACAATACCGCAGTTTGTACGAAGCGTATCTTCATCAGCGAGAAAAAATTCCTTCCGGGCAGCATTATGAATTGGCTTACGAAGAGTTGATTGCCAACCCCGTCTTGCAATTGGAAAAAACTTACAAACATTTACAGCTACCCGATTTTGAAATCGCTCGCCCCAGGCTTGAAGCGTATCTGGAAACGACAAAGAATTATCAGCGAAATAAACATGTCGAAATTCCCAGCGAATTGCGCGAGCAAATCAACCGGGAATGGGCATTCTGCTTCGATGCCTGGGGGTATTCACTTGAAGGAGTGAAATAATAGCCACGAAAACAGCAGGCACTCAGACATCGTAATATCCTTCAGGACTCAGAAGTTATTCCTGCCCAGGTAAGGAGATGAGATGTGGATACGCTTAAGGCTTGATATTAGCTGGCGAAACTTATGTTGTGGATTCCTGGGTTCACTCAACCGGGCGGGAAGAAAAGCCGCCCGGAAAGAATTGGAAAAATTCTGGTCAGAGGGGCAAAATGATGTGCTGGCATGTTTATCCGTAAGAAGTGGGTTTGATCTTCTGTTGCAGGCAATGGATCTACCGAAGGGATCAGAAGTCCTGTTTTCTGCAATCACCATTCAGGATATGCCCAAAATTGCCGAGGCTCATGGCCTTGTTCCCGTGCCGGTGGATCTATGCGGCAGTGACTACCACATTGATCTGGCTGCCCTTGAGCAGGCGGTAAGTTCCGAATCGAAAGTCCTGGTGATTGCTCATCTGTTCGGTGCTCGGCCATGCATGCAGGAAGTGTTGGAATTTGCCCGTCAACATAATTTATATGTTGTGGAAGACTGTGCCCAAGCGTGGTTCAAGCGGAACTGGCGTGGGAATGATCAGGCGGACGTAAGTCTGTTCAGTTTTGGAGTCATTAAAACAGCAACAGCTCTGGGGGGTGCGCTATGCCGAATCAATAATCCAGAAATCCTTGCACGAATGCGCAGTCTTCAGGCTCTGCAGCCGGTTCAACCTTGTCTGGACCTGACAATAAAATGTGGCAAATATGCGTTCCTTAAAGCAATATCTACAAAATTTGCATTTGGAGGGATTACGATGCTTTGCAGGCAATTTGGGAAAAATCCTGATGACGTCCTCGGTGGTTTAACTCGCAGCTTTGCGGGCAATAACCTGTTCAGCAAATTACGAAAACAGCCGAATACAGGGACGCTGCGGCTATTGAAGCATCGCCTCGAAACTTATGATTCCCGCCGTATTAACCAGCGCATCAATAATGCTCATTTCATTATTGAAAAATTAGGATTGGATAAAACAGAGCCGGAACTGCTCAACAGTCAACATTCCTTCTGGCTCTTCCCTTTAATTACTGATCAGGCGGATGAACTCATCGCCCATTTGCGATTACACGGATTTGACACAACACAGCGAGGGCGTTTACGGGTCCTCCCTCCTCATAGCAAGCAAAGGGAACTGACTTGTCCGATGGCAACAGAATTATTGGATCGGACGGTGATGCTCCCCTGTTACCCCGAAATGCCATTAAAGGCAATTGAGAGTATGTGCGAATTGATTCTTGATTTTTCTACAGAGGTAGCGTGAAATCATTTTCCCTGAGGCGGTTTGGCATCCCATTGTGCCCAGAACAGGCCAGGGGCAACGACTTCGTCGAATGAACGACCAATTTCTCTTATGCTGGACATATTCTGAATGATTTCCATTCCCTTCGTGATTTTTTCGGGCGTGAAAATCAGCCGTTGCAAGTGGAGCCCATTTAAGGGGCTTAGATCGGTTACCCCGGATTCTGCAATGTTAAGTCGCAGGAGTTTTTCATTTCCTGCCATTGGTGAAAGATCGCTTACCACTGTTTTCATCAAATCGAGTGATTCCAACTTCATCCCTTTAAGGACCGAAATATCTTCCACTTTCGATTCGGTAATCCAAAGCGTATTCAAAGGCATCCCTTTGACAACGGAAATGTCTTTCACTTTTGTATCGAACAGATTGAGCCGTTCGAGTTTCATCCCCGCCAACGGCGAAATATCATCAACCGGAACATGTTCCATCCGCAGTTTCTTTAATGGCATGCCGGCAAGTGGGGAAAGGTCGGTCACTTTGGTGCCTTCAAGATACAGTTCTTCCAACGGCATCCCTTGAAGTGCAGAAAGGTCGGTGATCGGGAGCATGGTCAAATCGAGATACTTCAGTGGTAGACCTTTCAATGGAGTAATATCTGTTACTCCGGATTGCCTCAGGTCGATCGCGATAATGCGTCCACCTGCTTTGGTAAACTTCGCCGTTGAATTGGCACCGAGTCTTTTTCGCAGCGTCACAATCGAAATTTCCGGTTTGCCATCCATTGCGGTAGCAACTGGCATTGGAGCGGCTTCTTCCATCGTCGCCTGATCTTCGGAATTTTCTGTCTCGTTTCCAGTGCAGCCGGGGAGCAGAAGAAGAGCGAGCGTGATTTGCGTGGCAATAAACAGACGAATTGACATTTTGATTCTTATCCAAATTGACTATTATATGGAGAATGGCAGGTTGCTCAAAGAAAGTGGATGCAGGAATGTTATCGCACTCAAGTAAAAACAAACATTGAAATCGGGAAAACTCATGGACGATTCTGAACGGGATCAGTTGCTGACGCAAGCGACTTCGGCCCATCAAATGGGAGATTTGCAACAAGCCGAGGCAAATTATCGAACGCTTTGGGAAGATCAACAGGATGATAACCTCAGCTATCTGCTCGGTACGTTGCTGTTACAAAAAGGAGATGCGGAGCAGGCGATCGATTTTCTCGCTCCGATTGCAGCTCGCAACCTGAACTCAGCCGATCTGCAAAACAATCTGGGAGTCGCCTACCAGGCCGTCGGGAATCCGCAACAGGCACTGCTTGCTTTTCAGGCTGCGGTGCGGGCGGATAACAGTTACCCGCAGGTTTATCACAATATCGGAAAATTACTTGCTGATGCCAGGGACTATTCCAATGCTGAAGCCTGCTACCGCCAGGCGGTTCAGCTTATGCCGGATGATAGCCAGTGCAGGGAAGAGTGGGTGCAGGTTCTTATTCAACTGGAAAAGTGGGACGATGCGGCCCGCGAATTGAATGTGATGCTGCATCAAGATCCTGATAACACAAATTTGCGAACCAATATCGTTTTTGCGTTAGCGAAACTGCACCAGTATGACGCTGCGATTGAGCATTGCAAAAAAGTGCTGTTGATTCAGCCTGACTCTGTCAAAATGCTATCCAATTTAAGTTATCTTCACGAACATTGCGGACAAATTGAAGAAGCGATTGCAGCAGCAGAAAAAGCATTTGAACTCGCCCCGCAATCAGCAGAGATCGCCAACAACCTGGGGATCGCGTATCGCTCGGCTCATAAAATTGAACAGGCTGTCACGGCTTTCAAAAAAGCGATCGAACTGAATCCCGAATTTTCGCTGGCTCAATTCAATCTGGGAAGCACACAACTTCTCGACCAGCAGTATCCCGCAGGCTGGGAACATTACGAGGCTCGCCAGGCTTTGATGAGTTCACCGAGTGAACTGGAATCAATTCCAACCTGGAACGGTGCTCCCATTCCCGGCAGAAAACTGCTGCTCACCTGCGATCAGGGGTTTGGCGATGCGATTCAGTTTTGCAGATTTTTGCCCAGAATCAAACAGGTTTCACAGGCGGAAATCATTCTCCAGGCTCCTCCAGAATTGCTGGAATTATTCCAGGGATCATTTTATCATGGCGAACCGCTGGCTGATCAAATCATTTCAGAAGCAGAGACGTTACCAACGCTCGATTTTCATTTCCCGATGACTTCCGTTGGGGCGATATTTCAATTAACAATGCAGGACATTGAAATCGATGAATCGTATCTGCAGGCTCCTGATAACGAACAGCAGAATGAGCAGAAAGAAAGTATTAAAACAATCGGCCTGTGCTGGCGGGGAAATCCGAATCAGACGCAGGACCATGTTCGCTCGATGCAACTTTCATCGCTACAGAAACTGGCCCATCTGGAAGGGATTCGATGGGTTTCATTCCAGATTGATGCAACACCGCAAGAACTGGCAAGCTGGCCCGCAGAGATTGAAGATCAGGGCAGCAAATTAAAATCATTTGCAGAAACGGCTACTGCCTTGGAGCAGGTCGATTTGCTGATCACCGTCGATACCGCGATGGCTCATCTTGCCGGGGCGATGCAGCGTCCTGTCTGGACGATGCTGGTACACACACCCGATTGGCGTTGGCATCTGAAGCGAACCGATTCCCCCTGGTACCCCGGCATGAAACTTTTCAGGCAACCAACCTGGGGAGACTGGGATTGTGTCATCGAACAAGTTCAAACCGAGCTGCAAAAGTAGTGCATATCCACAGGGAATTGCCTGATCTGCAATTCTTCAGAAATATCCTGCCGGTTTTGCGCCGTATTTTGCTTGTGAGAGGCCAATCGTTACTATTGTTGTAGAAATCTGATAGGATATTCGTTACGTATTTCAAATAACCTGTCTGGCAATTTTCAGCCTCAGAATATATTCCATTTATGTAATTCGCCGGGAGAATTGATCTTCTTATGAAGCAGGGACTCTTTAGTACCGGATCGACAAAGAAGAAAGATTTTGATGCCGATCTGGATATCACGCCGATGATCGATGTCACTTTTCTGCTGCTGATCTTTTTTATGGTTACTTCGACCATGCAGGCGACTCCGGAAATTGATCTACCGGTTGCCCATCATGGAGCCGGGATCAATAAGTCCGAACAGGTGACTGTTTCTGTCATCGACCGTGATGGCATTCCCGTGCTCATGGCTGGCGATCCGCCTGCTCCGGAAATGGGGATGGATGAAATTGTGGAATATGCCCGCAGCGAAATCGATGGCGGGAAATCAGGAATTCTGGTGAAAGCCAGCGGAAGTATCCCAACCGGTTTCATTAAACAACTAACCCAGAAGTTACAGGCTGTCGGGGAACTTCACTTTTATTATGCAGTCAGTGAACAATCTCAATAACAATAACTTTACTCATTGAATTGCTTAAATATAGTAGATCACATTCCCGGCTTCCTGGAGCTGTGTCACGATGCGATCTGCAAGCATAACTTTTATCCTTACGTGATAGTGATAAGATAACAGACTGATGCCGATTAAATTTCGTTGCCAACATTGCAGCCAGTTGATGAGTATTGCAACCCGCAAGGCGGGAACGGTAACAGTCTGCCCACGTTGTGCTCATGATACACTGGTTCCCGCAGAGCAGGAATCGGATCTACAGGAAGAAATACAAAGCGATCTTTCGCCGTCGGAAGAAGAAAGTGATGACAGCGATAATACTCAGGCAGCGAAAGAACCAGCTGTTGAAGCAGGTTCGTTTCAATTAGCATCTGTTTCTGATGAGCCTGAAGATGAAGAGTTGGATTTTGAGATTAAACGGGCTGACACAGATTTCGAAGAATTAGACATGACACCGATGGTGGATGTCACGTTTTTGCTCCTGATATTTTTCATGGTGACGGCTTCCTTTTCCATTCAGAAATCAATCGAAGTACCTCCTCCCGATCCTGACCAGCAGGGGGCAGCACAAACGGTACAGCCTCTAGATGAGCTGGAAGAGACTTCGATACTGGTCGAAATCGATGAAGAGAATCGTTTTTTTGTGGAATCTGAGCCAGTGAATGATCCTCGCGATCTTCCCACAATCCTGGCTGAAGTTCGCAGTAGAGATTCGAAGTACGAAGTGATCGTCAGCGTTGATGAACGGACTCGGCACGAGGCAGTCGTTACTGCAATCGATGCCGCTCAGGAAGTCGGCATGCAACGTATCCGCTGGGGAGTCAGTTCCAGCGAATAAAAAGCAGGACGAACTGCAGGAATCTCAGCACCGTTCAAACAACTGCTATACGAAATTCTGTAGAAACTGATGGAGACTTCTGTCGGCCTGCTTGCTTATCGTTTAATACGCAGATTCATCGAGTTCCCGGTTTGACTTGCATTGCGTGGAGGGAGTGGCTGAGGGCGGGAATTGAGAGTTGCCGGGGCGTAGGAAGATGCGGGTTGAATTGAACCGGGAGCACGTTTTATACCGCTGCTTCCTTTGAGGTAACCACTCACGCCGAGCAGTTCCGGATGGCGGGCAACTTTGTCACTGAAAACACGCATGTCCTGTACAATTGGCTCTATGTTTGAAAGCAGTGCAGCAAGTGAAGCTGATGAGAGCTGCAGATTGCGATATAACTGCGGGTCGGATGCCAGCCGCTGCAGTGAGCCATCTCCTTCATTAAGCTGTGTACTGAATTTATCGAGTTGAGCCAGCGTATGATTAAGCTGGGTAAGGCCAACATCAAACTTGGTAATGAGTTGATTGGAATTCTCTGCAAGAGGCTGGGTGGCAACCCGCAAATTTTCCATGGTATCACCAAGTGTGTTGACCGCTGTTTTCGTCGCTGCAATTGTTTGTTGCGTTTGCTGAATGAGTGCCTCGGTTTGCTGCATCATTCTGGGTAGTGCAGTCATGGATTGTTTAATAGAAGCCTGCAGTTCAGGATCTGCGACAATTTTATTAGCAATATCAAGAGTCGTTGAAGCTTTCTGCATGGTCACAGTCAGGCCATTAAGTGCAGTTGCGGCCTGTTCGATCATTTGATCCAGTGATCCCCGATTCGTTGCGATTAACGAGTTCAGATTCTGACCAACAGTCTTCCACTCCTGGCTGGTCTGCTCAAACACTTCCAGTGTATTATCAAGACGGGATTCGAGTCGCTGTACAATAGCAAGTGGATCCTGCGGAATTTTTCCTTCCAGAACATCTCCCTCCGTATAAAATTCTGAACTCATTCCCAGAGTGAAATCGATATGAGCCTCACCCAGCAGCGAGGTGACGATACGCGCGCGAGAGTCTTTGGCGATTTGATGATTGCTACGGATTTCAACCAGAACAAAAACCTTTCCCTGTTCGCGATCAATCGTTACATCCTTCACAATACCGATTGGAATTCCGCTTTGACGCACCGGAGTACCTGGCTGGATGCCAGAAATTTCGGCAAAGTGAATTGCCAGCAGATAGCGGGGCTGCATGTATCGTTCCAGTTTGCCAAACTGGAACGTCAGCCCGATACCGACAATCGTTGCAACGATCACGAATAAGCCCACTCGGAATTGTAACTGACGCTCTGACATTATGCTGAAGAACTTAGTAGAGTCTGCCTGATGATGAAATTGAAAAGCTGATAAGAGGACAACTTTTTTGTGGTCCCTTTTCAGGCCTTATTGGGGAAGTTGAATTTTCATGGTTCGTGCTGCGTATGTATTCGGGGCGTATTGTTACGCGACAGTCAATTCCTGTAAACGTCGAGTTGCATCCCCGTGAACAAATGAATAAACGAGTTCATCCTGTGAAGAAAAAGCTTCTTCAGGAGTTCCTTCAAAAATAATTTGGGACTGTCCGGGTTGCAGTTTTTCGAGTGGAAACAGCATGACAACCCGGTCCGCAACTTTTTCGACCGTGTGCATATCATGTGTCACAATAATACTGATTACGGGCCTGCGCTGTCTGGTAGTAATGATAAGTTCGTTGACCACATCACTCATGACCGGGTCGAGACCGGTTGTCGGTTCGTCATAAATAATTATTTCCGGAGCCAGAGCCAGCGCTCTTGCCAGACCAACCCGTTTTCTCATTCCACCAGAAAGTTCGGAAGGTTTTTTTCGCCCGACATCCAGATTCAGACCAACAGCGTGAATCTGGTCCTGAACTATTTCCCGAATTGTTTTTTCTTTCAAATCGGTATTCTGATGTAATCCGAATGCAATATTTTCATAGACATTCATACTGTCAAACAGAGCTGCAGACTGGAAAAGGTAACCAATTTTAAGGCGTTGCCTCATTTTCTCCTCAGCCGAAAGGGTCGCCACATCTCTGCCTTGCCACATTACTTCTCCTGCGCTTGGTTCCAGCATCCCCGCAAGCAGTTTTGTGGTGACGCTTTTCCCACAACCACTTTCACCGATAAGAACAAGAGTTTCCCCCGGAAAAACCTGGAGATCGATATTTCGCAATACCGGTTGCAGACCGAATTGACGGGAAACCTGTTTTAATTCAAGAACGGGCATTGGACTTTTTTCGTCAGAAAGCAGCATTGTTTAATGTTTATCCGGCTATATCGTGCATTTGATAAAATCAAGTCATCGAAAAAATCCACGGATGAACCCAGCACGGCAGTGCCGCAACCAAACAGGGTTTTGAACCACGAATAGACACCAATGAACACGAATTTTTCTTTTGGAAACTTCATTCCAAACTGTAGGATGGCGTGCTTGCACCCATCAAATTCGGTTTCCACTATTATAAATCTAATGCCGTATCAG
>WFOZ01000649.1 GCA_015487825.1 Planctomycetaceae bacterium | reverse complement strand
TTCCCAAGCAGGAGCTTGGGAACGAGTTGAACCTGGCGATGTCCAGCTAATCTTCATCGACAACCCAGAACATTCCTACTCGTTCATCGTCCACCCACAATAACCCGTTATCAATCAATCCAAATGCCACAGGTTGATACTCCTCAATAAGGCCATTTTGCACGACAACATTGGAGTAGATTCGCACATTTTTATCGAAAAAATCGCATAAACGATTGGCGAATAACTCGATAGGTTCATTGCAAATCGGCTCATTCGAGAAAACCGGGCACATCATTTTCAAAAGCAGGGTCGTAGTTTCCTGAGGGGCAATTCTGCGAAGTGATGAAACGGCTGGTGGTAAGTTGTGACTGGTAAGTAACTGTTCAAGTCGCTCGTTTTCAGAGAGTTCTTTTTCCTGCTGCGATTGATTGCGTAAAAAGAAAATCGCATCTTCGCCGTCCTCTCCAAGCCCGTTCAGTTTGCCTGCACGTGGTCTCCAGAGGAGCTGTTCTAAAGATTTGGATTCTGCATCTTGTGCATGGCTGGTTTGATTTATTTGGTATCGCGAAAGTACATCACTCAGATCTGCTGAAAAGAACGAACGATTATCCTGCAATATTCGCACAACAGCTTCCACGACACTGCCTGATGGATCCTCAATCGCGGCTAACAATGGTTGTTTAACAAATTCCAGTAACTCTCCCATCGATGCCAACCCGCGAACCGCTGCAATGCGAACGCGATAATGTGGATACGTGATCGCTTCGCCCAGTTGCTCGATGACTTCCGGTTGCCTGGCTGCCAATTGTTCGAAGCTGTCTACGACATCGGGCAACATCCAGCCGCAAGGCTGTGCGTTTAACAAAAATTTCAGAATGCTCGCAAGCTGATCACTCTGCTGCGGCTCAATGCGAATGGCAAGCTGAGCCGCCTGGCACGCCAAAGCGAAATCGCTTTGCTCAATCAGTTTCAATAACGCAGAAACGGCACCACGTAATTGACTGGAAGTGAAACGCTGCAACTGCATCAACGCAGCCAGAGGATCATCCCCCGCAAGTTTGTCAATCCAGTATTCGATGTTCATGCCGGCTTACATTCCACTGTACTGCTAAGCGTGAAATTATTGACACATGCTTGCTGAAACGTGATCTCCAACATTTACATATTCGTCTTGGCGTCTGTTGCATCTCCCAGGACAGAATTGAGAGCATCGTTCAGAATTTTTTCGTGTCCGTGATCCTGTGCATAAATTCGGAAGATGAGAAAACTGATCGGCAACTGGCGAAACAGATCATCATCGTTCAACTCTCGTGGCTTGTTGATCGCGGGATCAAGCAGGAAGTTTTGTCCGTTAGTCGGCAGCTTGGCACTGGGGCGATGATAGTGCTGAGCAACATCGTGACGCAGCGGAATATCCCGCAAGTCGGCTGGCAGGCGATCCCGGACCCGTTTCAGGATAAGATCAGGTTCTGAAAAAATCGTCATCCGCGCAGCACCGGCGGCATGAAAATTGATTGATCTTTCACAAGCCATTTTCCAGGTGACATCTCGACGCAAAATCGCCGCCCAACGGGTTCCCAATTCTTTGATTTCAGGAACTTGACTTCGCGACCAACGACCAATATCAACCAGAAATGAAAGTTCTGTCAGCAGCATATATTCATCGAGATGCTCCAGCGGATTGCCTGGAAACAGGTGTTTCATCGTTTGAGAGAACAGTTCTTCCAACGCGATGTCCAGGCCACGAACGGTTCGATGAAAATAGATTGTGCGAAACAGACTTGCTCGCGTTTCAATAAAGCTGATCAACGTTGGCAAACCACGAGCATGAATCGTTAAACCTTCTGGAGTGAAAAAGCTGTAATGCAACAATCGCGAAACATCGAAAGCCTTTGTGTTATAACCGGACATGTAAGCATCTCGTAGCACAAAGTCCATGTTATCGACCGTGTAGATTCCACTGAACAACGCGCGAAGTTTTTTCAGCCAGTCAGGATGCCCATCGGTTTCTCCATCTTTAGGCCTGCGAATGAGCCAGCCGATCTGTTTCGGATCGAGCGATTCAAGCGGTTTCATCACACCATTCGGATTCCTCCTGACACCGCGGATCAAATCGCCCAATTCATGTTCAATAATATGCGCCCCTAAATCTTCATGCGTTAAGCCGTACTGATCCAGGTAATGATCATCAAAGAAATGCCCGAACGGCCCATGTCCGACATCGTGAAGCAATGCTGCCAGGCGAACTAGAGATTCGACATGCGCTTTACTCGGCACATTTTCACAGGAATCGCGAAGAGAATCGTACCACTGGTTGATACAGCGAGACGCTAAGTGCATCGCGCCGAGAACGTGCTGGAATCTCATATGTTCTGCAGAAGGGAAAACCCACCAGGCTGTCTGCAACTGATGAATCTGCCTCATTCGCTGCACCCAGGGGTGATCAATAATCTGCTGTTCAGAAACTTCGTCTTCCTGCATCGCAGTGATATTGCTTGCCAGTTGTGAAGAGAGCGATGCTTCCGCCTGTGCTCGCTGAGTAACCCCGGAAGGGCAATGCTCTTCCAATCCCCAGCGGGAAACAAAAGAAATATAACCGTGAACCGGATCGTGAACGAGACTTTCGGAAAGATAATCAGGAGTCATAAGTAGTGAGTTCAATATTGAAAACAGAAAATAAAGTGCATCGTGAGGCACCTTATAGCACGGTATGATTAAATTGGTGCGTCACGACGCACACTACAGGTCCTCATCTATTCTTAACGCCTACCTATCCTACCTTTCCGGCAGAGACTTGCCAGCCAGTCGGTAGACGTAAGCCATAATTTCAACGAAGACTTCGTACATATCTTCAGGAATCGGCTGCCCTACTTTAATATCGCGATACAAAGCACGGGCCAGCGGTTTGCGTTCTATAATTGGAATGTCATGCTCGCGGGCGATTTCCCGGATTCTCAGTGCGATTTCCCCCATCCCCTTGGCAACGACAATTGGTGCAGGATTTTTCTCGGGATCGTATTTCAGTGCAACAGAAATATGTGTCGGGTTGGTCACCACAACATCAGCTGTCGGTACTGCATTCATTTCTTTGGCCTGGGCGAGTTTTTTGTGAGCTTCCTTTCTGCGCTGTCTCATATGT
>WFOZ01000648.1 GCA_015487825.1 Planctomycetaceae bacterium | reverse complement strand
GCAGATATTCCTGCCCATGAATATTTTATCTTTATTGTCAGCCGGTTTTCGGTTTGATCTGATTGAAACTTCAGTCAACAGGTGCCGAATATTTTTATCGCTCAGCCTGCTTTGGCTTTGTGGATGCAGCAGTCTGGGCGGAGGTTTATTTGGCGAGCCCTGCTCTGTCGGACCTGCCTGCCAGCCCGGTTATGTTGGAAATGACTGCACCGCCGGGTGCTGTGGTGATTCCGGTTTCGGCCTGTTTGACTGGATGAAACAGCGTACGCCGACACAACGCCCCTTGCGACACTTTCCCAGACGAAAGCCGTTTCAATCTCGCAGAGTTATCGATAACTCCTCTTATATTTCTCCTGTCGGAAGATATCCGAACCGGTATCGCACCGATGAATGTTGCCCCGCAACACCTTCATGTGTCGCGCCTCCTGCCTGCGTCACTCCCACTTGTGTCGCCCCTTCTTGTGTCGCTCCCGTTTCCTGTGCTGCTCCAGAGAGATGCGTTAACGAGGAAGTCTGTGTCACTGCTCCCGCGTGTGCGGTTCCCGCTCGATGTATTGAGGTGCCAGATTGTACTGCACCGGTTACCTGTGCTGCTCCGGTTTATTATTCAGATGGTGGAAATTATCAATTCCCACAATGTACATCTCAAAGCGGCAATTTCGAAACCGAATACATCTATGAGGAAAATAGCCACGATTCAGATTTGCCCGCTGTCTGGAATCAAAAAGAGAACGTAAAGAAACAGGAAAAACCTCCCATTGAACTTCCTGCTCCTGAAGTTGAGAAAAAAGTGAAACCTACGATCAAAAAGAAACTTCAACCCAAAAAAGTCCCTGCTCCACCAAAGAAATTCCCCAAAGAAGGTGGTGCTGCATTTGCCCCTCCACTTGTTCCGCCGACTCGATAGATTCAGTTCTCTATTCGAAATAAAACAAGCCACAAGGTGCGTCATTGCGACGCACCTTTTTTTATTGATGAACTTTTTTTCCATCATCCGTAGAACTTCAAAAGCTTCCTGTTATCATATCAGCGAGTGGTTATTGGGAATTTGAATACCGGAGATGGTTTGAAATGAAGATGATACAAGTGCGGGAAATTGGACGGATCTTGTTAATAGGCTCTGCTGTTTTCAGTCTGATGGTACTAACGGAATGTAGCGTTGCTGAGCAGAAAAAGACTCGCAAGGATGAATTTCGTATCGCTCCCCGCACACCGGCCGAAGCTTTGAAGTCGTTTGAAGTTCCCAAGGGGTTTGAAGTGCAACTTGTTGCCCAGGAACCGGATGTGCTGGAGCCGATTGTCATTTCTTACGATGAAAATGGCCTGATGTACGTCGCCGAATATCTGATGTTTCCGGATTTTCCGCTGGAAGGGAAACGAGAATCGGGGCGCATTCGATTATTGAAAGATGGCGATGGCGACGGAAAGTATGAGCAGAGTTTTGTTTTTGCTGATGGACTTGAATGGCCTACCGGATTGTGCCCCTGGAAAGGGGGATTGTTTGTTGTTGCTGCTCCGGATTTATGGTACTTCAAAGATACCAATGGTGATGGCAAGGCGGATATCAAAAAGAAAATCTTTACCGGATTCGGTTTCAATAATGAAGAAGGGACTGCTAATAATCTGATCTGGGGATTGGATAACTGGATCTACGGAGCAGGTTCGAACAGTGGAGGAAAAATTCGTCCTGCTGACGATCCGAATGCCCGGGCGGTTTCGCTGCGTGGTCGGGACTTTCGCTTTCAGCCAGTAACCGGAAAGTTTGAAACGCTTTCCGGCTCTGAACAGTTTGGAAACGCATTTGACGACTGGGGCAACCGCTTCATCTGTCAGAATTCCAAACCTGCGGTACATATTGTGCTGCCGGCACGTTACCTGGCTCGTAATCCTTACCTGCCTGTTCCCGCGGTAAGAAGAAATATCTGGCTAGAAGAAGGGATTTATCGAATCAGCCCTCCCGAAGCCTGGAGAGTTGCCCGCTCGAAATATCGCCTGGCTCAGGATCGAAAATGGGCAGCCAGTTATGTAGCAGATGATGTTTTTACAGCTTGTTCGGGAGTCACCATTTATCGTGGGGCGGAGTATCCCAAACAATACCAAGGCAACCTTTTTGTGGGGGAAGTACAGGGGAATCTGGTTCACCGAGCTGTTTTGAAACCAAATGGAGTCACGTTTGATGCGGTGCGTGTGGATAAAAAAACGGAGGTGCTTCGTTCGAAAGATAACTGGTTCCGTCCTGCCAATCTCTACAATGCGCCGGACGGCACGCTGCACATTGTTGATATGTGCAGAGAGGTCATCGAAACTCCTACTTCGATGACAGACGAAATTATTGCGAGTATCGATCTTCTCAGCGGCAACAAACATGGTCGGATATATCGTCTTGCTCCGGCTGGTTTCAAGCCCCCTGCACCACCACAGCTGGGGAAACTGACAACTGCCCAGTTAGTTCAGACCCTCGAAAATAAAAATGGCTGGTGGCGAGATACCGCTTCGCGTCTGCTTTACGAACGCCAGGATAAGCAGGCGATCAAATTGTTACAAAAACTTCTCCACGAAAGCACATACAATCTTGCTCAACTTCATGCGATGTACGCTTTGGATGGACTGCATGGTTTAAGTGATGAAGATCTTCTGTTTGTTCTTTCATCTTCATCAGACAGACTGAAAGAACACGCTGTGAAGCTGGCGGAAGCTCGCTTGCAGAAGAATGCTGAATTGCTTAAAGCCGTTATTTCGCTGGCTAATTCTGAAGATGCCAGAGTTCGATTTCAGGTCGCCTTCAGTTTAGGGGAAACCGATCATCAATCTGCTGCCCGGGCGTTGGCAGGTATCGCTAAACGCGATGCAGGTG
>WFOZ01000647.1 GCA_015487825.1 Planctomycetaceae bacterium | reverse complement strand
TTTGATAGCCACAGAGGGCCCAGAGAACTCAGAGGAATAGATTGAAAGATTTTGAAGTAACCCAACACCACTTTTTCAGGTTTTGATTATTTGTATTACTAACGGTAATAATTTGCGAACGGCTCGCAAATTTTAGAAAAAATATCAGTTTGGTTCCGGCTATGCCGGGTTAGGGCTATCAAATTGAACCAGCCGAGCCGAGGCCTGCTGTTGCCTGCCATGCGAGATGGATGAAAACCAGGAGAGGTTTCTATGTTTGATTCATTTTATCGTCGATTTTTTCAGCTGTTTATTGCGGCCGGTATTCTTTACTTCGGCACACTATCTTGCTTTGCAGAGCAACAAAAAGTTGTAGCACCAGGCAGATCGATCAGGACATTTGGCGTGTTGCCCGAAAATAGTGCTGACGAGAATGCCAAAAACCTGCAGGCAGCGATTGACTGGGCAGCACCTCGTGGAGCGGCTTTGCTTGTCGAGCCGGATGAAAATCCCTACCGGGTTAGCGGAGGTGTGATCTTAAAGCAAAATGTCTCGTTGGTTGGTGTTCACGGTCCGGTGGGGCGTGGGACGCGACACCCGAAAAAGAAGCAGCCTGTGGGTAGTGTATTTGCTATCGTAGACGAATCGGCTCCATTTTTAACCGTTGAGTCTGCAACGCAGATTCGTGGGATTCAGTTCTGGTATCCACGACAGTCAGTCAGTGATGGCTCCAAGATTATCAAGTATCCACCGACAATACAGGTTTCCAAAACTAAAACTGCTCAAGGTGTTACACTTTCGTGCCTGACTTTCTTTGGCGAATACATGGCGATGGACTTTGCTGCAAGTCGCTCTCATATTTGCGAACAAATCCTCTTTGAACATTGCTACGGCTACCCGTTGAGCGGGACATTTATTCGCATCGATTACTGTTACGATATCCCGCGGATTTTGCATTGTCACGTCAACCCAGCCAATCGACGCTTTATCGATGGTGGACATGGACGGGTGTGATCGATGCGGTAATGGCCAGGAAAACTTTCTGCTACGAAATTGACCATACAGACAACGCACAATTGATCGATGTTTTTTCTTTTGGCACATGGGGTGGTATTTCATTAGGGGCAGCTTCGTATGGTCAGTTGACAAATTTTAATCTTGATTGCGTTTGTGTCGGCATCCACAAATTGGGAGACAGCGAATTCAATCGCAACTGGCAGATCAGCCAGGGGTCGATTATCGCAAACGCCGGAGCTCCACTGGCAGATATTCACCCGCTTATTATTGAAGGACGGGGACACACAGCGATAACAAATGTTGAATGTTTTTCGGGAGGTAATGGCGCTTTAACAAATGTGGGGCAGTCACAAGATTTCCTGCTCGTCCGCGGCAACGATTTATTAACTATCTCTCTGGTTGGCTGCAGAATGCGAAACTATGCAGCTAATGAGCCGATCACTGTTGAAAATCCTCATGCTCTTATCCAGGCTTCTGTTTGTGTGGATAAAAATCAACTGCCCTTTAATGAAATTCATCTGCCTGAAAAAATAATCTCAAAGTGAGCTGAAACCCCATCGTTGGCTATTCGGCAGTGAATTTCAATTGATGGTTATCCAACGTGTTTTATACCGATTCAGGCCGACTGAAAAGAGCAAGGCTATTAATGGAATCCCAAAGTAATAATCAACTGAAATTTCAGTTTGCCCTTACCGTTAATATCTGGTTTGTGTTTTCGTCGATTGCGATCATTTATCTCGGCTCAGTTATCGATCAAGAGCAGAATGAAAATCCGTTAAGACTATTTCTTGTTCGCCTGATGCAATATTCACCCTGGATATTTCTTGTTCTCAGTGCAGTGATGATTTCCGAAGGGTATATCATGAGCAAAAAATACTCTCAACCGCAGTACGAAACTAATGCACTAAAATGGTTTGCGATTTTGTCGGTTGTTGCTGTTCTGGCAGTGATTTTGTTTATTCCCTGGGCGCTATTGAGTTTATACCTGTTTGGTGGCCCACTTGCAGATTAAGAATTGTTTCCAGTGGTTTGAAACCTGTGGGCTGCTACGGTACGCTTCTGTGAAGTGAAACGTTAAGTCGTTGATCCATTATATAACGAACAAAAACAGAGGAACTACAATGAGTGAAGCAGCAGAGTATCATCTTGGCACACAATGCGTACATGCGGGACAGGAGCCGGATTCAGCGACAAATTCGCGAGCGGTACCGATTTATCAGACGACTTCTTATGTCTTCAACGATACCGAACACGCAGCCAAGCTGTTTGCGTTACAGGAATTCGGGAACATATACACTCGTTTGATGAACCCGACCTGCGATGTGCTCGAAAAGCGAATGGCTGCCCTGGAAGGGGGAGCCGGGGCGCTCGCACTCGCTTCGGGGTCTTCTGCGGTCACTTATTCCATTTTGAATATTATGGGGCAGGGGAAGAATATCGTTTCCTCTTCCAGTCTGTACGGCGGCACGTACAACCTGTTCCATTACACGCTGCCGAAGTTGGGCATTGATTGCAGTTTTGTTGATCAATCCGACCCCGAAAATTTCCGCAATGCGATTGACGAAAATACACGCGCGATTTTCCTCGAAACCATCGGCAACCCAAAAGCAGACCTGCCCGATTTTGAAGCGATCGCAGCAATCGCCCATGAAGCAGGTATTCCCGTTATCGTCGATAACACAACCGCTTCGCCTTATTTGTGTCAGCCGTTTAAGTGGGGGGCCGATATTATCGTCCATTCCTGTACCAAATTCATCGGCGGACACGGGACATCAATTGGCGGGGTACTGATCGAAAAAGGAGGCTTCCCCTGGGATAACGGCAAGTTCCCAGAGCTAACCGAACCGGAACCGAGTTATCACGGCTTGAAATTTTTTGAAACCTTCGGCCCGATGAATCTGGCTTATATTCTCAAAGCAAGAACACAAATTCTGCGAGACACCGGAGCTGCGATGAGTCCGTTCAATGCGTTCCAGTTTTTGCAAGGGTTGGAAACATTGCATCTACGAATGCCTCGCCACAGCGAAAACGCCCAGAAGGTGGCGGAGTTCCTCAG
>WFOZ01000646.1 GCA_015487825.1 Planctomycetaceae bacterium | reverse complement strand
GATAGATCCGGCACTCTGGCATAATCGAATAGATAATCCGGAAGCAATTGAGGCGGAATTCCGCGGGCCAAAGGGAAGAGAGTGGCTGATGCACTGGTTGCCTGCCCGGGCGCACGATAACGGCATGTTCCTTGTTTTCAGCAATGGCGTTGGCATCGATGACGACGAAGTTCGTACCGGCAACAGTATGATTATCGATCCTTATGGAGACATTCTTGCTGAAACATGCAAAGCAAAGGATGATATCGTAATTGCCGAACTCGATATGAGTATCAGAAATAAAAGTACCGGAGAACGCTGGATAAAAAGCCGTCGTCCGGAGTTATATCAGTTGTTGCCTGAAGAAACCGGGAACGAAGAAGATACCAGAAAAGTCCGTTTTTCTTTTTGAATATCGGTGATTGCCCATTTGTTTGAAAATCTGGAAACTTTTCGACTGTTCGCAGGGTTATCTAATTAGAGATTGAGTGTTTATTGTCTGATTTGATTGTTGTTAGAGTTTTGTCTATCTGCATATGGAGTGAATGATATGGATCGTTTAATTGCGGGGATCGTTTCAGCGATTCTATTTATGACTGCTTTCAACATTTCCCCGGCAGTGGCCCAGAAGGGCAGATTGAAGCAGCTGCTTGAAAAGTTTGACAAAGATGGCGATGGCCGTCTTTCACTTTCGGAACGAGCCGCTGCCCGGAAAGCAATTCAGGAATTGACCGCAGCGCGAACTTCCAAGGCGATTCCACAAAAACTGTTCCCGGGCAAAGCCAATCTCTACAAGTTGAAACAGGGGCCTTACGAATTCGATGTGGTTGAAACTTTTGAACTGAAAGTCCCTGCCCGCAAGAAAACACTTCCTCTGCGTATTACTTTTCCAAAAGAGAATAAAGAGTTTCCCTTGATCGTGTGGTGCCACGGTGCGCTGGGCTCGAAAGATGGTAATCAGCCTCTGATAGAGCATTGGGTCAGTCATGGCTATGTTGTCATTCAACCGACGTTTGGCGATTCAATTTCATTAATGAGTGACGAGGAAAAAAAGAAAGTGAAATCGCTTATTCAGCTTGTGAACAGCCCACGAGTTATCAGTCAGTGGGATGACCGACCGCAGGATGTTTCTCATCTGCTCGATTCACTCAGCCTGCTGGAGGAACAAGTGCCTGGATTGAAAGGGAAAATCGCTCACCAGAAAATGGGAATTGCCGGGCATTCTTTCGGAGCACATACCACGATGATGATCTGCGGTATGAAGCTGTTTAATCCTTTTATGAAAAAACCGGCCAGTTATGCTGACGACCGATTTCAGGCAGCGGTGATGGTCAGTCCTCAGGGGTTGTCAAAATCTGTCACGAAAGATTCGTATGCTGAGATAAAACTTCCTTTTCTGATGATTACCGGCGACAATGATGGTTCTCCCATTAAAGGGCAGGATAAAAATGGAGGCGAGTGGAGAAAAACGGCCTTCGATCTGGCACCAGCTGGAGATAAATATCTACTCTGGGTGAAAGATGCTTATCATGGTTTCGGCGGAATTTCGGGCAAGACGATGGCTCCAGGAAGCGGACCAACTTCAGAGGATCAGGTATCGGTTGTCAAATCGACTGCGCTCGCCTTTTTCGATGCCTATCTGAAACAGAATCAATCAGCCAGAGAGTATCTCAATTCGTCGCAGCTGGAAAAAGAATCGGATGGTTTGGGGAGTCTCACGACGAAGTAGTGCCTTTTCAGGCCATAAATTGGGGGGGGAGTTTTCATGGTTCGTACTTTGTTATCGCACTATCTGGTTGCACTAATCCCCTGAATTAAGGATTGAAGACGCAGTAGTTATTATTGGCAGGTTATTTCCAGCGAAGCAACACAACGGTGACATCATCTGTGGGGGGAGAGCCTTCGCAAAAACGATCGACATCGTTATGAAGCATCTGCACGAGTTTGCGAACATTCTGATTGGAATTGATGTGTATAAACTCCAGCAGTCGTTCCAGGCCATATTGTTCTTTTTCGGGAGAGAGGGCTTCGGTGATGCCATCGGTTACGATCAGAAGCATGTCCCCCTGGTGAATATTATCAATGCGAGATACTTTCACCGTATCATCAGCATTCATGCCGAGCGGCAAAAAAGTGGAATCGAGCGTATCGGTCGAACCATCTTTTCTAATCAGATATCCCTGATGACCGGCTGCTGCAAATGAAAATCCCTGGCGATCTTTATCAATCGTTGCAAAAAACATCGTTACAAAACGCCGATACTGAGTATCGGCAATAAGCGCTTTGTTGAGCCGGGTCATAATCTCGCTCAACTCTGTAACAGAAGCGGAAAATGCCCGCAGGTAGGCTCTGGTTTGTGAGATTAACAGCGAAGCAGCCAGATCGTGCCCGCTGACATCGCCCACAACAATGCCGACACGGTCATCGGGCATTTCGATGAAATCGTAATAGTCACCGCCAACTGCTTCAGAAGCATAGGAAAAACCGGCTGCATCGAGTCCTTCGAAATCCGGATAATCGCTGGGCAAAAGGGAACGTTGAATTTGCCGGGCTGCATTCAGTTTCGATTCTGTTTCCTGTAGTTCCAGTTCAGCACGGTAAGCGTTGATGTAATCGAGCATCAAACCGGTTAACGGAATACAATAAGCCAGGATCTTCAGAAAACAGGCACTGAAAAAGTGGTAATCAAACAGTTCTTTCGATCCCAGTGAAACATGCAGTTGTGACATGACAGCAGGAACAGCACACAGCATCAGACTGAACGAAAACAGGCTGGGATAGAGTTTCCAGAATCGAGGCAGGATGATCAGCCCCGTTATCAGCCACAAAATAAGCGGAACCGTATCCCAGGGGCGACGGACAAACAGTTCCGGATAAAGTGCATCGGGAAGAGGCACGACAACAGCCTGAATTTGCGTAATTGCAAATGCACTGACGCTGAAAAGGACTCCCAGCAGAATGAGATATCGTGTTTCCTGAGGAGGTGTCTCAATAAATTTGGGATTTTTTCGATACAGAAACGGAAGCGCACCGGCAAAAAGAATCGCGACGTTGAACGTTCTGGCAATCGCCCAGCTGACAGGAATAAACCGATCGAGATCTTCAACAGGGAATGTCAGACGATCGGCAGCTAAAATATTGAAAGCATCCAACAGCCCGGTGAACAGCATCGCTGTCCCGATAATTGGTGTCGTAATATCTTTTTTCAGGCGGTAATGTACGAACGAAAGCAATCCGGTAAAAAAGGCGACACAAAAAGCAGTCCATTCCAAAATCGTATAAAAGAAGGGACCTCTGAGAAGATAGTACGATTTTACGGCTGGATCATTCTTGATAAGTTCCTGCACGACAAGGGGAATTTCATCAACGTCCTCCCCAAGTGACAGGTCGAACTCCACTCCCACCAGTCCCACCAGAAATGGAATGAAGGAAAGCAGGCAGACCGCAATCACAAACGATCTGGGCAGGAAACTGGAATTCATCGAGAAAAAGGCTTTCACCAGAAGACGTGGTTCAACCAGGTCCGCTGTTATCTAATAAAATTTTGTAAGAGCTGCCTCACCGTTTTGCTGCTTCGCTGATTTTTACGACACGATGAAAATGCAGTTCAACTTCCCGATCGACAACCCGACGGACTGCTTCCACCAGGCAAGCTGGTTCGTTTTCGGTTTCTCCTCTACGGATGATATCCTTTAACGGCGTTCCGGGAAAGACAGTGAAGGCTGTTTGATGGATGATCTGGTTTCCGGCATCAAGCTCGGGAACAATAAAATGAGCCGTCGCTCCGTAAGTGAGCATATTATGACTGTGAGCATCGTGATAAGGACGAAAGCCCGGAAACGAGGGAAGCAGCCCGTGATGCAAATTCACAATCCGCCCGCCCGCCAGCTCCCAGCAAACACGTGGTGGCAAAATCCGCATGTATCTTGCCAACACGATGTAATCGATATTATAT
>WFOZ01000645.1 GCA_015487825.1 Planctomycetaceae bacterium | reverse complement strand
TTCATCTGCCTCTTTATGCCGTCGCAGTGAACGCAGAAGTGTTCCCAAATCGACCGATCGCTTACTTTTATGGATATCTTTTGCTTCAACATTGGTGGAATGCGATTCGTGATCTGCTCCCAAAACTTCCCAGGCCCCCACAGGTAACCATTCTGCTTCGACCGCACCGATGCGTCCATACAGCCGTTCGGAGACTTTTTTGAGTCCGTTAAGCAAGGCATGATCGCGATTGATAACCGAGTTTTTATGATCGTACCACGGCTCCATAATTTCATCATTAACAAACGGATCGGAAGTGGCTGAACGCAGAGCAAAGTTATCGCCGATTAACGTCGCACCACGATCCCGCTCCAGAAGAAGCAGGCCTCTTTCACCGCCGGAAAAACTGAGCGGTTGTACGAGAAAATTGCTCAAATATAAAACATGCCGAGGATCTGCAATAAGCAGCCATTCCACATTTTCGGGAACAGATGCCCATAACCGTTCGCGCCGTTTCAAACAACCTGCTTCTGTTAACATCGTGGTAATCCTGCGTCCGTCTTATAATATCGGAATAGGTAGATAGAAGAAATTCGATAAATTAATATGCCATCATGCAAGGGATGGAATACTTTCGTCACTGACCGGTTAATCGTTCGATGACTTTGGTTCCTCATGCAAGGTCTGAGCAGAACCTGTTGTATTGGAATTAACAACATTGACGGTTCCGCCTAGTACCGCCTGCTTCCACGCAGGCCATGAGTGGACAATATCACTTGCATTTTTGAGATGTATCATAAATGGATCTTGCTCTTCAGGTTGAGGTGAGATGGTTTTATTATCTGACATCACTTTTCCCTTTCGCTTTCAAGAAGTCGTTAAACATAGAACTGGCCGCAAGCTCTTTGTCAATATATGAGCAAGGGAGCATTTGCATTCGTAGCTTTTCCTCGATTGGCTTCCAATCCCGAGTACGGCCTGTTTCCTTGTCTTTTCTCTTTAATTGGTAACCCGATCCCAGCTTCATAGAGAATAGGTCAAAAAATCTACGTGGCCCTACGCCTACAAAAGACTCGAAGTGTACTTTATTCTCTTCGGCATTATTGGAAAACCCCAAGCTGATTGCATCATTATGTAATTTTTCTGCCTTGCTTTTCGGGTATGGTTCAATGTACACAACACGTTTTATCCCGGCAGCAATTATATGCTTTGCACAATTGTGACATGGGAAAGTTGTGCAATACAAGGTGGAATCCCGCGTACTGATTGCGTTTCTTGCACATGAAAGAAGTGCCTCCATTTCGGCATGGACAACTCGACCGTACTCTGTGATATCCCCAAGTTGGCTGGACTCAAGTGCTTGACGCAGTTTTGAGTGATCAGAAGAATTGCTTTCTTCGCTGTCTAACTGTTGAATGATATCGTCGATGATACTTCGCAGTTCAGCCTGATTGGCATCTTTGCCTCGTTTGTAGTCACGACCATTTTCTTCATCACAAATTTCTTTCTTATCTTCGTCATATTCCGACCAGTACAATCCACCACCATATTTGGGGCAATCATTGGCACCAGTTGCAATAATTTCTCGTTCTTTTGTTACAACTGCGCCAACTTGGCGAGACAGATCAGCAGATCGAAGTGATGCCGAAAACGCCATGAACATAGCATATTCGTCAAATATAGGCGTGATGTAAGGATTGCCAAAAAGTAAATCTAAAATTCGCCACAGGCTGTCTTTAAACTGAGTGCGATTTTCATTGTGCCAGAGAAAAAAGTCTGACATATGAAATGTGTCACTGGTACGCTGACCGTACTTTAACTGCTCGTCCTCATCCCGCCTCATGATCTCATTGGCTTGGCTCTTTTTCAAACGTTTGTCATTAGTCAGGTATTTATGCCGCTCTTCCTTTTCAGTATGAATACCGAGTAGATAGAATCCTTCTGGATAAATTTCTCTAAGCCTTACGACTTCATCGGGGTGTTTGAGCGACTTAATTATGTAAGCACGTTTTACAGTAGGCTCAGGGGACTTTGTTTCGATATTGATCCCTCGATCTGCTGAGATTATCGCAGCTACGCCAAGTGCAAGTATGGAATTGTCGCCAGATTTCCTCCGAGCTTCGTTTCCAGCATCCATCAACCCATTGATTCGATCATATTCATTCTCGAAACTCGCCAATCCTCCAGCAATCCGCGGAATAATATCACTTGAGATATTTATGATTCTTGTAGTATATCCAAAGATTTTCAATCGCTCTTCCAGAGCAGATCTAGCATCGTTTAAGTTCGTCCCGACGGCTCCAACAAGCCCAATGACTAATTCGGACTGAGTAAACTTCCCTCCCAAGAAGGGATCAGGTTCCACAGAGAGCTTTGTGTTCATTTCAGACTAACTAATTTGAGTGATATGCTCACATCCAAATTATTTTGAATAAACCATGCAGTGGAGTTTCGTAGCGACAATGCCATAAAACCATTTTCACTGTGTTAATTGAAATCGGCAACCAATCTTTCATAAATCAGTTTATTACATAATAAGCAGTCAGCTCCCCTTGCCAACAATCAACTCAAATAATCTATTGAGATAACACTTTTTCGCTTCATTATTCCTGTTCTTCGAGCCAGCGTTCTGCATCGAGAGCGGCTTGGCAACCGGAACCGGCTGCGGTAATCGCTTGCTTGTAGTTATCATCGGCGACATCGCCCGCTGCAAAAACGCCTTCGATATTTGTGTTGGTCCGGAACGGCACCGTCCATTTGATGTAGCCGTTTTCGTGTGTTTCGATTTGTCCATCCAGAAAACTGGTGTTTGGCGTGTGACCAATGGCTGCAAAGTAGCCGGTGCATGCGAGGTCTTCGGTTTTATCCTTATCGACAGTGCTGCGAATCCGTACGCCGGTGACGCCATCTTTTTCGTCGCCAAGAACTTCATCGACAACAGAATTCCATTTCACTTCAATCTTTTCGTTCGCAAGGACTCGCTCAGCCATGATTTTGCTGGCTCGGAATTCATCCCGTCGATGGATGATATAAACTTTGGAAGCAAACTTAGTGAGGAAACTCGCTTCTTCCATCGCACTGTCTCCACCACCAACCACAACTAAAGGTTGATTGCGAAAACGAGGTAAAGCCCCATCACAAACCGCACAGGCAGAGACGCCATGATTTTTATAGCGGTCTTCCGATTCCAATCCTAAATAATTCGCCCTGGCACCGGTTGCGATGATGACCGCTTTCGTTTTGATTTCTTCCCCGGAAAGCGACTTCAGCGTAAACGGTCGTGACGAAAGATCACAAGAAGCGATATCATCAGTCACCACACGAGTGCCAAAGTTTTTGGCTTGTTGACGCATCAACTCCATCAGTTCCGGTCCACTTACGCCGGCTTTGTGATGCGTTGTATTTAATTCTTCCGATTTTCGTTCATCAAACGCGGTGTTGAAATAACCGGAAAGGTCGCCTGAAGGAAATCCGGGGTAATTTTCTACTTCAGTTGTTTGTGCCAACTGTCCCAGCGGCAGCAATCCGTTCGCATAATTCTCGTTATTGATCGCCCCTTCAAACAGAAGCGGATTTAATTCTGCCCGGGCGGTGTAAATGGCAGCCGCCCAGCCGGAAGGACCGGAACCAATGATTACTACATCTTCAATTTTATTATCAGTCATCGATTCATTCCTTGGATACCTGTTTATAGATGGGCAATTGGGACAGGTTGACCCATCAGAGATTGCTTAGGTGACAATATACAAAACGTGTTTTGTCCACGAACGATAATAGGTTCAGGACAAACAGGCAACTGTAGAGCAGGTTACAAAAAGGGAGATTTCAGCTCGCTTGAGCCTGTAAAACTACCGGGCGGCACTCCTTTTTGGCGAAACTTGCCAAGTTGGCCTTTTCAAGGTTTGGAGAATTTAGGATTATTCGCGAAACAGGGCAGTTTCTACCAGGCTGGAAAGCTTAACCTACTACCTAACGTCTATCAAACAGGAAGCTAATTTCAGATGTCGATCCGTTTTTAT
>WFOZ01000644.1 GCA_015487825.1 Planctomycetaceae bacterium | reverse complement strand
TCTCCGCTTGCAGCCCCCCTTTCAAAGCAAGCTATTGCACAACCACCTACCTTGTCAGGCCAGAAAAACCCAACCAGACTTGAGTTAGAAAATAAATCCTTGACCGCTTTGATGCGTGCTTATTCCAATAAGATCTGCTCAAGCGCCAAAGGCTAGCAAACGAACGTATGGAATTCGGTATTAGACAGATTATCTCGGTCGCTTCGTCTCAAATCGGCAAATAACGGTTGATATCACGAGTAGATTCAGTATATTTTCAAGATGGTTTCTCTTGCGGAAGCTGTATCAGCATCATCTGCTTTGCCTCTGGGGAGAGCGTGGCGTTAATTCTAAAGCACCCAAGATGGGCTGGAAGTGGCAAAAATTGAAGATCGCTGGTTATCAGTAGATGAGATATGTAAACACTTCAGTATCAGTCATGATACCCTTATCTAAGCGGATCGACAAGCAGGGGATGCCTGCACACCAAAGGGATGTCTCTGAAAATTCAAGAAAAATGAAGTGGATGAATGGGTGAAAACTGGTGGGGCAGATCAATCGAAGCGGGGAACAAAAAGTGACGACTAAATATCACGCTAAATATTTTGCGCATGAACTAAGTCGGATCGGTGGCAGTGGTGTTGACCGACTGGGGCGTGCTCTGTTTGATGCCTGCGTGGATCTCAACCCGCACCAGATAGAGGCAGCACTTTTTGCGCTTCGCTCGCCTTTATCCAAAGGTGTCCTTTTGGCAGATGAAGTTGGGCTTGGGAAAACCATTGAAGCGGGGCTGGTCCTTTGCCAGTACTGGGCTGAACGACATAGGCATCTGCTTGTTATTTGTCCTGCGTCACTACGCAAACAATGGGCGTTGGAGCTTACAGAAAAATTCAATCTTCCAACGTTGGTGCTGGACGCAAAAACATATCGGGACGCGCAAAAGGCAGGCATCTCCAATCCGTTTCGTGATAATGCGATCATTATTTGCTCGATGCATTACGCTGGCCGTAAGGCGGAAGAAATAAAAGAAATCCCGTGGAATCTTGTGGTTGTTGACGAGGCTCATAAACTACGCAATGCATACCGTCAAAGTAACCGAATAGGCCGGCGCATTCGTTGGGCCACGGAAGACTGCAAGAAACTATTGTTAACCGCTACACCATTGCAGAATTCTCTGCTGGAATTGTACGGACTGTCAACTCTTATTGATGAGCGTCTTTTCGGAGATCTGCCTTCATTTCGAACCCAATATGTTAATCACAACAGCGATTTGAATGGATTGCGAGAACGCATTCAATCCTTTTGCTGGCGAACATTACGTAGCCAAGTTCTCGAGTATATTCGTTTTACGGAACGGAAGCTGATCACCCGGCCCTTTAAACCTACCGAACAGGAGCACAAGCTCTATGAAGCTGTGTCTTCATTTCTAAAACGTGACGGCAATTACGCATTACCTACAGGCCAGAGGCATTTGTTGATCCTCCTTGTCAGAAAAGTTTTGGCATCATCTCCTCGGGCTGTGGCCGGGACGCTCGAAATCATGCGTGATCGTCTGCTCAAGCTCCGGGACGAGTTCAGTAAGAACCGGGCGACGGCAGATCACATACTCCTGGCTAATGAGATTGATGACGATCTCCTGGATGAAATCCTCGAGGACGAAGAAGACCTGAATGTCGAGCTCCAAGATGATGAAGCTGAGAAAGTTTTCAGTGAAGAGCAAAAGATCGACATTGGAAGACTGAATACCGAAATTAAAGAACTGGAGGATTACATTCGGTGGGCAAGAAGTATTGGCGTTGATACTAAAACCCGCGCACTTCTCAAGGCCCTTGAAATTGGTTTTGAAAAGATGGCTAAAATGGGAGCGGCCAGAAAGGTAGTCGTTTTTACGGAATCGCGTCGTACGCAAAGCTACCTGAAAGAATTTCTGGGAGCCAACGGATATGCTGGTGGGGTGTTGACTTTTAATGGCACTAACCGTGATCCGGATTCAATTGCGATTTACAATAAATGGATAGAGAGAAACAAAGACACGGGGCGCGTTTCCGGTTCCCGAGCTGTTGATTTGAGAACAGCCATAATT
>WFOZ01000643.1 GCA_015487825.1 Planctomycetaceae bacterium | reverse complement strand
AGCGTTCCCAAACACTGGGCATCACCTCTTACGGCGAAACTTATGCCTTTTTATATCTGGAACCGGAAGAGACCCGTCTGGAAATTCTGATTCCGCTGGCCACCATTGCCGGTTCACTCGATATGAAACTGAAGCCGGATGGTATTTTGGATCTGGAAGACCAACAGAAAATGAAGGAGCCAATCCGTAAATTACTTGAGCAGCAGATCAGTTTAACGGTCGATGAGAAACCGTTATTGTCAATTTTGGATCGTCTCGATTTCTTTGGTGTTGCGTTTCGTGATTTTTCACAACGGGCGGAACCAAGAAAAATCAGCATCGCCAATGCACGCCTTGGAATTATCCTGCGATACCCCCGCCCTGCCCTTGCCAAAACGGGACTTCTAAAATGGAACCTGTTTAATCAGTATCTGTATCAGGCGAACCTGGCGGTGATAGAAGGAGACGAAACAAAAAAAGAGACACTGCGAAAAATTGAAAAGCAAAATGAATTCACGTGGCCGTTTCCTGCACTTCCAGATAGTTCCATCGAGAAAAATAATATAGCAAAGCGAGCAAAAATACTGGGGGTGAATTTTCAGCCCGGCTCCTCGCCTTATCAATTTCTTCACTGGCTGATGCTTCCTCTATTTTTTCTTCAGGTTTGTATTCTGGTTATCATCTGGAGATTTCTGAAGCATGATAGCGGTTATTTCTCTGCGAAATCATTTTACAACGCTTTCTTATTTTACTTGGCAATGATGTTGGTGTTCGCTCCTACCGTCTTCATTCATGAGGCCATATCTGATGTCATAAACCAGGCAATTAAACCTCAAATTCAAGAAAAGGAATTTCCACAAATTACAGAAACTCTTTTAACGGAAATCTACGCTGCATTTAACAAGCGGGATGAAGAACGGGTCTTTTCTCGGCTGGAAGAAGTTGTTGACGGGGAGTTGCTGCGAACATTGTATCTGGAGATCCGCCAATCGATGACGATTGAAGAACAAGGCGGTGCGGTTGCGCGGGCTGGCAAAGTGAAGCTGACTTCCTGCACTGTGGCATCGAAACCTGAACCGCCTCCCCAGACGAATCCTGAAAAGAACCCACAGGATATTAATGCACTGTATCTGAAATGCAAGTGGGAAGTTCCCGGCTCGGTGGAACATTGGGGGCATTTGCATCAACGAACTACCTCTTACGTGGCTCGCCTGACAATCGCGCCTCGCAAAGTTGATGACCTCAGGTACCAATGGAAGCTGACGGGGATCGAACTATTGAATCAGGACCAATCGGTCCTCAAAACAAGCGTGCGAAACTTTTAGGCCAGGCCTGCCAGAGCTGAGCATCATCGCACTTCTTTTGTCGTAACTATTCTGTATTGGCGTTGGGTCCGCTATTGCGGACCACCGCATGAGACAGGGGGATCCACTTCCCATCATGCTGCGCAATAGCGGACACTACAGACGACCTGTTTTCCTCATAAAAACCTACCATCACTGAACGGGTACTTTTTTTTCTATAATTTTTTCTTTTCGGACAAACAACTGGTCGACATGTCGTGACATACCGATATAATTGAATATCAAAGGGCCATGACATGGGAGATCAGGAATGAAATCTAAACCAGGCGAAACAAACCAGGCACTGCTTTCAATGCCCAGTCTGGAAATGGCGGCCGAATGCCTGAAAACACTGGCACACCCTTGTCGGCTAAGGATTGTTCAAATGTTAATCAGCGGAAACTACACCGTTGGCGAACTGGCACAGGCGTGCGAGATCCCCAGCAATATGGCTTCAGAGCATTTACGATTGATGCAGCGGTGTGGATTTTTGAAATCTGAAAAACAAGGACGATTTCGATATTACGGCATCGCGGAACCTCACTTGGAAAACATCATGGAATGTATTGTCAGTCGATTTGGTGACGACTGATTTTTGGGTTGTTTGTCTTTTTTTGACTGCTCCGCAATCAGTTTATCTCTTTTAGAAAGGTACCTGGCAATGGTTGAAACAATCTCACCTCAAGAACTGGAGTCTCTTCATAAAAACAATTCTTCTCTTGAATTAATCGATGTACGGACTCCCGCAGAGTACCAGGAAGTTCATGTCGCGTATGCAAAAAATGTTCCCCTGGATCGCCTTGATGTCAAATCGCTACTTGCATCTCGCAACGGTTCGCAGGGGCAGCCTTTATATGTTGTCTGCAAATCTGGTAGTCGCGGGCAAATGGCCTGTCAGAAATTTGAAGCGGATGGTTTCACTGATGTTTACAATGTAGAAGGTGGAACAACTGCATGCGTGGAAGCAGGTTTGCCTGTCGTACGTGGGAAAAAAGTCATGTCACTCGAAAGGCAGGTACGAATCGCTGCGGGCTTGCTTGTAATGCTGGGATGCATTTTAGCATTAACGGTAAACATCGCCTGGATTGTGTTGCCTTCGTTTGTTGGTGCGGGTCTGGTTTTTGCGGGGTTGACCGACACCTGCGGCATGGGCATGCTGCTCTCCAGAATGCCCTGGAATCAGGCAAAAGGGAGTTGCAGTACATAACTGTGCCTCACGATTTTTCAATAATGTTGTTCGATTTATCATTCAGGAGGAGTTGTCGTGAAGATTATTATTGTGGGGGCAGTGGCGGGAGGAGCATCGGCGGCAGCACGGGCCAGGCGGCTTTCTGAAGATGCAGAAATTATTCTGTTTGAACGGGGACACGATCCGTCTTTTGCTAATTGTGGTTTACCTTACTACATTGGTGGAGAAATCGCAGAGCGACAAAAATTACTGGTTGCCCCCAAAGAGCTTCTCCAACAACGTTTTCGCCTTGATGTTCGAACACGAACGGAAGTGTTATCTATTGACCGGGAAAATAAAACGGTAACCGCTCGCGATCTGGAAACGGGATTAACTTCTACCGAATCGTACGACAAGCTGATCCTCTCTCCCGGCGCAAAACCGTTTGTTCCACCCGTTCCCGGATTCGACCTGCCCGGCGTACACACTCTGCGCGACCTGCAAGATGCAGATCGGCTGCTTAACTCTGTCACAGGTGGTGCGAAACGTGCAGTGATTATCGGAGCTGGTTTCATCGGTTTGGAGATGGCCGAAAATCTTGTGAATCGTGGAATTGAAACGACACTTCTCGAACTGGGCGATCAGATTATGCCCCCACTGGATAAAGAAATAACTCAGCCGATTCTGCGTATACTAAGAGAAAAAGGAGTTCAGGTTCGGCTTTGCGATACAAATGAATCGATTGAGAAAACTGAAAAAGGGTTGCGAGTTACTTTCAAATCCGGGGACCACCAGTATGCAGATTTCGTGCTGCTCTCAGTAGGCGTAAGAGCTGAAAATTCTCTTGCGGTTGATGCCGGTCTGGAAATCGGACCACGCGGCGGCATTAAAGTGAACAAAAACATGCAGACCGCTGATCCCGACATATACGCGGTGGGAGATGTTGTAGAGACTTATGAATTTATTACCAAACAGCCTACGCAAGTGCCGCTGGCTGGTCCGGCAAATCGGCAAGGGCGACTTGCTGCAGAACACATTTTCGGACGAAAGGGTTTGTATCGGGGAACACAAGGGACAGCTATTGTTGGCCTGTTCGGGAAATCTGCTGCGATGACCGGGTTCAGCGAAAAAGCGGCGCGGCGTTTTGATGTCGACTACGAAAAGATTTACATTCACCCCGCTCATCATGCAGGTTATTTTCCTGGTGCTCAGGGAATGACGCTCAAACTGCTTTTCTCGCCGGACGATGGGAAAATTCTGGGAGCACAAGGAGTCGGAGAGGAAGGAGTTGATAAACGGATTGATATTATCGCGATGGCAATTCAAGCAGGAATGACTGTTTACGACTTGGAAGAAGTCGAACTTTCTTACGCTCCGCAGTTTGGTTCCGCGAAAGATCCAGTCAACATGCTTGGCTTTGTTGCTGCGGGAGTACTTCGCAAAGATCAGCCGATTGTTCATGCTGATCAACTTAATGAAGCGAGCTGGAAAGATGCTCTACTGCTTGATGTGCGCACTACTGCAGAATTTGAAAGCGGGCATATTGAGGGAGCAGTCAACATTCCTGTTGATGATTTGAGAAATCGCATCAATGAAATTCCTGCAGACAAAAAAGTTATCGCCTATTGTAAAGTTGGCATGCGAGGCTATCTGGCAACGCGGATTCTCCTGCAGAATAAACGAAACGCATACAATCTTAGCGGCGGTTACACTACCTGGGATTTGATGCGCGGTGATGGCTGAAGTAACAGAGAGCCTCCGGGCTAAAAAACAACTTCTCCAATTTCGAATTCAGAATATTGTTTCGTGATAATTCGGCCTTGTCATAAGACCTGCTACCCACTTAAACGTGTGTCATGGCTCACGGGGTTGTGGCACGCGTTTAAGTGTCAAATTCCAAATCTTTACATGAGGGCCAGCACTCTTTTCTCCGTTTTCCGGCGATATGGGTGCAGAACGCTATTTGTTTTTTTGTTGGATTTATGGGCTGTGGGATT
>WFOZ01000642.1 GCA_015487825.1 Planctomycetaceae bacterium | reverse complement strand
GGTCGTACCAGTTAAAGCCGCCTGGGTTGCCGACAAACTTGCCGGGGATCAATTGTTTCAACGAACAAGTGCCGTTCCAGGGGCCTTGGTTATCGGTGTAGAAAATGTCGCCGTTCGCATTGGCTCCCATCCCGCCGGGCGAACGGATGCCGCTGCATGTAGGGATCAGTTTTCCTTCGGGAGTAATTCGCACAGCCCAGCCGCGATATTTCACCTTGCTGCTGAATGAACCGGTCAGACAAAGTGTAATCCACAAGTCCCCTTTCGCATCGAATTTGGAACCGAAGGCGTATTCGTGGTAATCGCCAGAGATTTCCCAGTCGTCGTTAAAACATTCAAACAGATCGGCTTTGCCATCGTTGTCGGTATCTTTAATGCGAGTCACATCGCAGCGTTGAACGACATACAGCCAACCATCTCGCCAGGCAAGCGAAAGTGGTTCGTGCAAACCTTGCGCAAAAAGAGTGAAGTTCGATTTCGAAACATCTTTCGCAAAAGGATTTTCGATCAACCAGATTTCCCCCCGGCGAGTACAGACCGCCATTTTTCCATCGGGGAGCAACTGAAATCCAGCCGCATCAAGCACTTCTCCTTCCGGAAGAGTAAATGTTGAGATGCGATAATAATCATCTTCGGTGGGCAGTTTTTCATCCGCAAGTAAAGAATGTGCCGAAGTGAGGACCAAGAGTAAGCAGAATGTTTTCAGGAATTGATTCATAATATATCTCACAATATTGTTGTGGTGTTGAATTGCACCATTAACTCTAAATTTATTCACAGGGGGCACCAGGACGCATCTCATTTTGTCAGGCTGGAAAGTCTGACCTGCTATTACCAGTGAAGTGTCTGGACAAATTCAACCGGTTCGTTATTCAAATTGATATCCATAACGAGATAAGTTATGCCATCCTGTTTGAACTGGCGATATTTTCCTGCTTGACCACTTTCAGGGAAAACAATTGATATCCGAATGGCTCCATCAACAACGATGAATTGATTGTTTTCAATCTCGATCGACTTACCACTCGCAACCAAAAATGAAATTTTATCTGTTGGATTGTTTTTTCCTGCTTTCAGTTTGAAGATACGCTTCAGATTCGCTTCCGTTTTGCTGGTGGGAAGTGGTATGAATTGCTCGCTGATTTCATACTGATTATGACGGTACATGAAAATCGGGCGGCGTTTTTCATCGAGACGATAACCGACAAAACGGAAACCCCGCTCTCTGGCTGAGCCTTGTGGCCAGCTTTCGATCTTCCCTGCTTCTATCGCCCAGGGAACCTGTTTTTCCAGCTTCATTACATGAATGCCAAGCGGAGGTTGTCGACCCTGCCCGCGGCCTCGCCAATGTTTTGAAGCGTCGATAAACCTGCCGTGCCAGATCAGTTTCAGGCAAAGGTCGTTTGCATCCCAGGCAATATTAACATGTTCGGGATAGCCGACTGCAATTCCGCGGGGCGATGTTCCATCGATAAAGTTCCGATAAATCAGCGGATACTCTTTGGGCATCAACTCAATTGGATCGGGAAGTAAACCGTCCGGGATACCTGCTTTCTCGCCATCCTGCAAATAGGTCCACATGGCCGTAATTTGCAGGCCTGGATTCCCTTTTAGAATATCTCGCCTGGCAGAGACTCCATTCGGAAAACTGCCCGGCATGCGCGTTCCGGGTCGATACTTTTGCGGGTCGATCAGATAACGAGCAAACCAGTCTTCCCGCAATCGTTGGTGCATTTTCGTCAACGAGATCGCCTGAATTCCCGTAGCTGGATACTGGGCAAACGTGTGACATTTAATGCACGCCAACGCCTTGCCCGAAACGAGTTCCCGTCCAATTGCTTTCACACGATGTTCAGGTGCCTGCACAATCATGGCCTCCCATTCCGACTTCCGATCCACCTCAACAAACGCTGCCGCCAGTTGGTCAACCTGGGCAGAGTGAAATGCCGGCATTCGTGTTAGCATATACGGTCTGTCCTGTGCTCCCTGTTGCAGAACTTTTTTGAGCCAGTCTGTTTGCAGTTTATCCGCGACACCATCCAGGGGAGGCGGTATGCGGCCTTCCTCTCCCATTTCCGGGATGGATGTAATGAACATCGAATTGCGGGCCGGCTCTGCTCCGCCAGTTTTTTCCCGCTGATGACACGCATAGCAATTGAACGTTGCCATCGTCTGGGTGATGAGCTGCTGGGGACTTTTTTTCTTTGACAGAGGGCCTGATGTTATCGCTGTTCGCAGTGCAATACGTTGTTCGTTACTTAAATCGTACTGAGGCAAACCGGCCGGCACTTTTTCAGAAAGGCATCCTTTGTTCGGATCGAGTTTTGACATCTCGACTGATTGCATGGATGGAGGCAGACGTTTCCCCGCAACATTTATTTCGTGACAGTTTGCACAACCGAGTACAGAAAAACGTTTGCGCCCCAGCTCGACTTGAGAAGCGTCAAAAACAAATTGTTCCTTCGAAACCTGCTTCGATTTCGCTTTTTGTTCTTCGCGTGTTGCACGCATCAAATGGGAAATATCCTGTCTGCCAAGTGAGGGGCCTTCAATTTCGAGACGAACAGATTCTTCTCCTGCCATTTCAAAATATTCAACTCGAATTTCATGGATACCCGCCTGTAATTCTACTTCACCTGATTTGGTTGTATGAGGATGGATGCCATCGTTATTAATAATTTCGTTGCCTGCAAGCAATAATCTGCTACCATCATCGGAACCAAGATGAAAGCGATACTTGCCGGCTTTTTGAAGTGTTATCCAGCCGGTAAAAACGATGCCGAATTTATCTCCCTGCCCGGCAACGGTTACATCAAACGCAGCCGTTTTCCCGACTCTGACCGGATTGAGCGCACTAAACTCCGGTAACTGCTGCCATTCCTGTCTCTTATACACATCTGACGCTG
>WFOZ01000641.1 GCA_015487825.1 Planctomycetaceae bacterium | reverse complement strand
GGAGAAGAATGCGTCAATGCCGCTCTGTTTGATTCATCCGACAAAAAAGTCTGGTCCGAACAGAGCATCGCCAAACCAACGTTTTTTGTAAACAACAGCGGCAAGAAAAATCAGGGGGAAGTCTGGCGGTTGACTCTCGATAAACCGACCAAAGGATTTTTTGAGGATCACTTTGTGCAACTGCTGGGTGTGCCTTCGGTTTTATCACTGACTCGCGAATCTTTGCTGATACCGGCTCAGTAGCGATCTTTTGTACCCACAAAAAATCAGCTCTGATTTTGCTCGAAACTGATTTTGCGGTTGTAAAATGTGAATCTTTTTTACATAATGAGTTGTGAATATGAATCCTGCCTGCCGGGTTGAGTGGCCCGGCTACCGTATCTGCGAGGGGTATTCTTCTTGCGATCCTCTTATTCTGCTCGTCTGCTTTTTGGTTATAATTGCCCAAAAATTGATGATGTACAGCGGAAAACAGAGTCTGAATCGTGAGCAACTTCGCGGCGGATCGGCTTACTCAGCGATGTTCTTTTGAATTTCGTGAGACGTAGTCAATGTCCGTTCCCGGCTTCCTGAATCGGTATGCACCGAACTCCAGCAATGGGACAAGAACCATTTCGGACTCACTTTGCGCTTCGCGCATCTGGCTTGTCTCGAACAGACAAAAGGTCTTGCTCCTTCATTGCACTTCGCAGAGGCATTGCAGATGTGCCAATGAAAGACTCTAAGGTTTCGGTTATTTTCATGAAAAAGTTCTTATTGTTATCGTTTGCTTCCGTTCTCGTTTTCGGTTTTCTGTTTTCCACATTTTCGCTAACTGCTGAAGAGAAAGCAGAAACAGCAACCGAATCTGTATCAATACCGGTGAGTTATCACACACAAATCAAGCCGATCTTCCAGGCTCATTGCCAGGGATGCCACCAGCCGGCCAAGCCGCAAGGCGAATATGTGATGACAGAAATCTCGGCATTGCTTAGGGGGGGAGAATCTGGAGATCCTGCTGTTGTAGCTGGGAAACCGGAGAAAAGTTCGCTGATGGAGCAGATTACTCCAGATAATGGCGAAGCATTGATGCCACAGGGAAAGGCTCCTTTAAGTATTCAGCAAATTGCGTTGATCAAAGCCTGGATCGCTCAGGGGGCAAAGGATGATACACCGGAAGATGCGAAGAAAGTATATGACGAAAAACATCCGCCGGTTTATTATCGAGCACCGGTGATTACATCGATGGACTATTCTCCCGATGGAAAACTGCTTGCGGTCTCCGGGCATCACGAAGTTCTCATTCATAAAGCTGATGGCAGCGGCATTGTAAAACGGCTGATTGGAGTTTCAGATCGGATTGAATCGGTAGCTTTTTCTCCTGATGGAACTCGACTGGCTGTCACAGGCGGGGCACCTGCAAGAATGGGGGAGGTGCAAATCTGGAACATGGCAACAGGCGAATTGCAGCTTTCTGTTCCCGTTACTTATGACACCATTTACGGAGCCTGCTGGTCACCGGATAGCAGCAAACTTTCGTTCGGATGTGCAGATAATTCTCTGCGAGCGATTGATACCAAAACCGGAAAAGAAATTCTCTTTCAGGGATCGCATGGCGACTGGGTTCTAGATACTACGTTTTCTGTAGATGGTTCTTTTGTTGCCTCGGTTGGCCGAGATCAGACTGCCAAGCTAACCGAATTTGAAACGCAGCGATTTGTCGATAACATCACTTCAATCACTCCCGGTGCCCTCAAAGGGGGGCTGGCTGCTGTTAAACGGCACCCGCTACGAGATGAAATTTTAATTGGCGGTTCAGATGGAATTCCCCGTACTTATCGGATGCAACGCCTGACTAAACGCGTCATCGGCGATGATGCCAATCTGGTTCGTCAGTTTCCTGCCATGCAGGGGCGGATTTTCGATGTCGCATTCAGCCCTGATGGTAAGCAGATTGTAGCCGGAAGCAGTCTGAACGGTGCCGGCTACCTTGCAATCTATTCCTATGATGTTGATGGTACACTTCCGGATGAGCTGAAAAAAATACTTGAAGAGCGAGTTGCCGCCCGTAAACCGGAACAGAAAAAGAAAGTTCAGGAGTATCGCACGGCAAATATCAAACAGATTGCAACAATCGAACTACCCGGTAACGGCGTTTATGCGTTGGCTTATCATCCGGATGGAAAACAAATTGCAGTTGCAGGAGCCAACGGCATAATCCGCCTTATCAAAGCGAAAGATGCCACAACGCTCAAAGAGTTTATTTCTGTTCCTATTAGTAAAGATCAGCAACTGGCAAAGAATCAGGGAAATACATGGGCGTTGGGATCTTCAGAAAAAGGAACTGAAAAACCTCTTTCCAAAGAAACAAGAATTGTCGAATTGCGTTTTAATCCGGATCGAATCTCCCTGGATAATCCGTACGCCTACTCACAGGTCCTGGTAAAAGCCAAGTTGGCCTCGGGAGATCTGATTGATGTCACACGAGATGTCGAATTCAAGATTAATCCTCAAATTGCAGTCATCGATGGGCAGGGATTATTGCAACCTCGTGGAAATGGGCAGCAGGTATTGACAGCCACTCTTTTCGGAAAATCAGCTACCGCAGCGGTGACTGTTTCCGGAATGAAGCATATGCCGAAGGTCGATTTCTATCGCGATGTCACCCCCATTCTCTCGAAACTGGGCTGTACCCAGGGAACATGCCACGGTGCGGATAAAGGGAAAGCTGGTTTCAAATTGTCGCTGCGAGGTTATGACCCGATTTTGGATGTGCGAGGTTTGACCGATGATCATGCTTCGCGCCGGGTTAACATTGCGGTACCTGATGAATCGCTGGCGTTACTGAAAGCAATCGGCGGTGTCCCTCACGGTGGAGGGCAAGTGACAACGGTTGAGCACAAATATTACAATATTATGCGGGCCTGGATCGCAACTGGTGCTACGCTGAATCGCGAATCGCCTCGCGTCTGCGGGATTGAGTTATTCCCCAAAAATCCGGTCATTCAGGCAATCGGTTCTCGTCAACAGGTACGTGTGATTGCAAGCTATGCAGACGGCACTAAACGAGATGTCACACGCGAAACATTCGTTGATAGCGGGAACACCGAAGTCGCAGAAGCAAACAGCTCGGGCCTGCTTGTCGCGGTCAGACGTGGGGAAGCCCCTATTCTTGCCCGCTATGAAGGCTCTTATGCAGCGACAACATTAACGGTAATGGGAAAACGGGACGGCTTCCAGTGGAAAAAACCAGAATCGTTCAATCGGATTGATGAACTGGTCGCTGCCAAGTGGAAGCGGATGAAAATTCTCCCTTCTGACATTTGCAGTGATGCAGAATTTATTCGCCGAGTCACACTCGATTTGACAGGACTACCTCCATCGGTCTCCGCTGTGAAAACATTCCTGGCAGATGGACGCAGTTCTCGTGAAAAGCGGGAGGCGTTCGTCGATTATCTGGTTGGTTCTGAAGAGTACGTTGATCAATGGACCAATAAATGGGCGGACCTGCTTCAGGTAAACGGCAAATTTCTGGGACGCGAAGGAGCAACATTATTTCGAAACTGGATTCGTGAACAAGTCGCTTCCAACAAACCTTACGATCAGTTTGTGCGTGAAATTATTACGGCCAATGGTTCCAACAAAGCGAACCCGCCTGCATCATATTGCAAAATTTTGCGAACCCCTGAAGATACGATGGAGAATACGACACAACTATTTCTGGGAGTACGATTTAACTGTAACAAATGCCATGATCATCCATTTGAGCGTTGGACCCAGGATCAGTATTACGAAATGGCTGCTTATTTCTCTCAGTTTGAATTGAAAAGAGCCCCCGAAAGCAAAGGGAAAAACCTCGGTGGCTCCGCAGTTGAATCAGGAAAACCGCTTTACGAAATTGTCAGCGATAAAAAAACAGGGGAAATGAAACATTTACGTACCGGAGAAATTACGGCTCCCTCGTTCCCATATGGAGAAAATATTGAAATCCCTAAAGAAGTGTCCCGCAGGCAGCAAATTGCAGCCTGGATTTCCTCACCGGATAATATCTATTTTGCAAGAAGTTATGTGAACCGGCTTTGGGGATACATGTTTGGAGTTGGTATTATCGAGCCGATAGATGATATTCGCGCAGGTAATCCACCGACTAATCCGGAGCTGCTTGACTATCTTACCCAGGAGTTTATCGATCACAATTTCGATGTTCAGCACATCATGCGGTTGATCTGTAAATCTCGCACGTACCAACTTTCGCTTGTTACCAACAAGTGGAATGCAGACGATCAGATTAACTTTTCTCATGCCAAAGCCCGACGACTACCTGCGGAAACTCTTTACGATTCGATTCATCTGGTGACCGGTTCGCAATCGAAAATTCCCGGTGTTGCTCCCGGAACACGTGCAGCTGCTTTAGCTGACGTTCAAATAAAACTGGTTGATGGATTCTTAAGCAGTATGGGGCGCCCCGTGCGAGAAAGTTCCTGTGAGTGTGAACGCATCAACGAAGTTCAACTGGGGCCAGTCATGGCAATGGTTTCCGGCCCTACGGTCGCAACCGCAATTGCCGATCCTTCGAATGCACTGCCTCAATTAGTGAAAGCAAACACTGATAATAAGGCATTGGTCAATGAATTATTCCTTAGAATTCTCAATCGGCCAGCTAAACAGAAAGAGCTCGATGCGGTTCTACCTGCATTCGATGACGTCGATCCCGCTCATGCTTTGCTTGTTAAGCAACTTGCAGAGAAAGAAGCCTGGTGGAAACCGATTAAAGCTAAAAAAGAAAAACAGAGAGTTGCTGCCATTGCTGCTGCAACCGCTACGTTAAAAACGTATCAGGAAAAAATGGCTCCACATGTGGCCAAGCAGCAGAAAGAAAGAGCGAATCGAATTGCTGCTGCAAAAAAACAGCTTGCAGATTACGAAGCATCTTTGCAGGCACCATTTGTGAAGTGGGAAGAGCAAACGAAAGCCTCTTTAATTCCGTGGGAAGTTTTGAAGCCTTCCAAACTGACAGCCAGCAACAAGGCAAAACTGAAAGTTCTCGATGATGGTTCTGTACTTGCCACCTTAAAAGATGGGCAAGGCAATTATACGTTAATTGCAGAAACCGATCTGGCAAATATCACCGGGATTCAAATCGAAGCCTTGACCGATCCTTCATTACCACGCAATGGTCCTGGGTTGGCTCCGGATGGAAACTTTGTGCTGAGTGAACTGGAAGTTTTTGCGGGGGCAAAGTCCGAGCCGAAACAACAACAGAAACAGGAATTACACAAAGCTCAGGCGGATTTCAGCCAAGCGAATTACACAATTCAATCGGCAATAGATGGCAAAATGAATCCATCAAACAACGGCTGGGCGGTTTCACCACAGGCAGGAAAAATACATTGGGCAACGATTGAGTTCAAAAAACCGATCAATTTTGAAGGAGGGAATCGGTTGAAAATCGTTCTTCATCAACGCTTTCAGGGCAAGCAACATTGGCTCGGGCGGTTCCGAATTTCGGTCACTTCTTCCAAACAGCCTGTCCCACTGGGAGTTCCTTTAAAAATAGCAGAACTGCTCAGGCTTTCTAAGGAAAAACGAACAGCAGAGCAGACAGCGACTCTGTTTGGTTCCTTTAAAGGAAGTGATGCAGAACTGACGAAGAAAAAAGCAGCTCTGGCAACTGCAAACAAACCATTACCAGCTGACCCCAAGTTGCAGGAACTTCAAAGAAATGTTGAATTGGCGAAGCTTGCCGTTTCCGATAACCCTGCACTGGTTCAGCTGCGTAAAGATGTAGAGATGAGCAAGAAATTGCTGACTAATAAAAGGTTGACTGCCGCGCAGGATATCACCTGGGCACTTATCAACAGCCCGGCGTTTTTGTTTAACAGATAATTCTATCGATCAGGTCTTCCAGCCTGACCTACTTTTACACATGACGGAGAAATGAATATGTTTACAATTAAAGGACAGGCGGGGAAAGATTTGTGCGATTCGCACCTCAGTGTGACCCGTCGAGATATTTTACGGGTAGGCGGTTCAGGAATGCTTGGGCTGGGTCTCGGTTCGATGCTTCAAATGCAGGCGGCTTCTGCTGCTGGTAACAGCACACAAGGTGGTCCCGGCTGGGGCAAAGCGAAATCGATCATCATGGTCTACCTGCAAGGTGGCCCCAGCCATCTCGATTTATGGGATCCTAAAGAGAATGTTTCCGATAAAGTACGCAGTGCCTTCAAACCAATCGATACCGTTCTCCCCGGTACAAAAGTGACAGAAATCCTGCCGAATCTCGCTAAAGTGCTGGATAAAACAACGCTAATCAACTCCATGAGCTACACGCCGAACGGTCTGTTTAATCATACCGCTGCGATTTATCAGATGATGACCGGATACACAACCGATAAGGTCTCACCATCCGGACAACTTGAACCTCCCAGTCCGAAAGACTTTCCGAATTTTGGATCGAACATCATTCGCATGAAGCCAACGCAAACACCGATGCTTCCCTTTGTGATGCTTCCCCGTCCACTTCAGGAAAGTAATGTCGTTGGCAAGGGAGGGACCGCAGGATTTCTGGGTAAAGGCTTCGATCCTTACACCCTTTACCCTGATGGCGACGATATGGATCAGAAGAAAATGGATCGCATTAAAATTGATGACCTCAAACTGCGACCGGAAGTCTATGCTTCCCGACTGGAACGCCGCGCAAAACTACGAGATGCAATTAACGGGTTGATGCCGGAAATCGATCAGGCGGTGGCAAAAACCAACCTGAACGAGTATTACGATCGGGCATTGAATCTGATTGTTTCCGGTCGTGCTCGTGATGCGTTCATGATTGAACGCGAATCTGCTGCAACTCGCGACCAATATGGTCGCAACACATTTGGACAAAGCTGTTTGCTGGCCAGGCGACTTGTCGAAGCCGGCACCCGGGTTGTCGAAGTGATCTGGCCCAAAGTTGCTAACTCGGATAATCATTCCTGGGATCATCACTCCGGCTTGACAGAGCGAATGAAAAACCGTTCCGGACCGATGCTTGACAAAGGACTATCCGGCTTGATTAACGATTTGGATGATCGCGGAATGCTGGATGAAACACTCGTTGTTGCAGTAGGTGAATTTGGACGATCTCCACAAAAAGGGATCAGCACATCAGGCAACGGAAACAGTGCAGATGGTCGAGATCACTGGCCATATTGCTACACCGCACTTGTTGCAGGAGCCGGAATTAAACGAGGGGTAGTCTATGGCAAGTCGGATAAAACCGCCTCGGCTCCACTGGAAAACCCAGTGCATCCCGGCGAATTGCTCGCATCAATCTACCACTCGTTCGGCATCAATCCGGAAACTATCGTCTACAATCATATCAACCAGCCACGTGAGTTGGTAAAAGCCAAAAAGATTGCAGGCATTTTTGCTTAAAGTTTCCGTCAAATCATAATCACAACCAAAACGGCTTACCTCAGAAGGACTGGGGTAGGCCGTTTTTGATGCCGGTTGAACGGTTATTGTCTGGTTTCATATGTTTTTTTGGCCAAAGGCCTCTCTTTCACCATAACTTGGGGCAACGCCCCAGGTAAAAAAGATATGATTGCTCTTTTTGACTGAAGGTCATATTCAATGCTTTTGTTTATGGCTTTCAGCCAAAAAGTTGACGACTCATCTATTCCTGGGGAGTTGCCCCAGGAATAGATGATTTTGGCCTTCAGCCAAGAAACCTGAACTTCAAAGTTACATCAGTTCTTATTCGAGCGAACCTAAAAAAGTGTTTTAAGGTGACCTGAAAGAAACGGG
>WFOZ01000640.1 GCA_015487825.1 Planctomycetaceae bacterium | reverse complement strand
GAATTATTTCTCTGTATTACTAACGGTAAAAGTTTGCGAACGGCTCGCAAATTTCAGAAAAATATCAGTTTGGTTCCGGCTATGCCGGGTTAGGGAAATCAAAATGTTTTGTATCAATGTCGTATTGAAAGTGACGGACTCCACAGAAGTTGACGATGTTCGAGAGTTTCTTCGTGAAGCAGGTCGACTTTCTCGCGAAGAACCTGGCTGCAACTGCTTTGAAGTATGTCAGGCACAGGATAATCCGCAGATTTTTATCCTGTGTGAACGCTGGGAAACTAAGGCTGACTGGGAGCAACATAAGCAGGCCAAGGCTTTTTTGACAATCTACCAGCCGAAGGTTCTCCCCAAAGTTGACCGAACTCCATATTTTTGTGATCTGATTGAATGAGCGAGAATTCCGCAAAGATGACATCAGATTGATCTTTGCAGCTTGCATATTAGATTCAAAATCGCTCAGATTGATGTCAGTCTGATGCCGAATTTCTTTTTTCTCGACAGAGATAAACTCGTACGATGAGTAGCAGGCAGAGTTGGTTAAAGCGAACCGATTGGCAGCAGGAGATTTCTGCCCTGGAAGATCGTGCCTCGATGGAGACTCTTTTTGTCTGCTTACAGAATTCTGTGGAACAGGCAAATACAGGGGAAGCGAAATCTGTTGAAGCCTATTTAGAAAATTTATTCGGGTTGATCCAGGGGCATTTAGGGTGTCAGGGAATCGGAGTTTTCAGGCGCGAGTCGCAGTGGAAGCCGGTTATCAAACTTGGAGGGCGTTCGCTGGGACAACCTGAGGCAGATTGGCTCGATGAGGTAAGCCTGCGGGAATCCTGTGGATTTGTGGCGGATGTTCCCGCAACCGGGTGGGGACAAATAGCATGTCCGCTTCGTGCTTCGATTGAAGGTTTCAGTTGGGAGATGCTCGTTATTTCCGGCCGATACATTCGTGAGGACTCACTGACCACTGTTGCGATGCTGGTACATTTTCTGGAGCAGATCTGGCAGCTTCTCGATCTGTCGCGATCAGCAAAATCAGAAGCTGCGATGCTGGCCCGGCTTTGTGGCGACTTTACCAGTTTGCTTCAGGCAAAAACGCTTCAACAGCTTCTGGAGTTACTGGCCCAACAGTCTACTTCATTGCTTAGCTGTGAACGAGCAACAATTTTCATTCACGATACCCGCTTGAAGCAACTGGTTGGTAGCCCTGCGACAGGATTAAACGGAGAGTCGCTGATTGTTCCGGAAGATGCAGGGATCGTGGGGGAAGTGGTTCAGTCCGGTAAAATACTGAGCATAAACGATGTGTATGTTGATCCTCGTTTTGAAAACCAGATTGATCAACAGACCGGATTTCAAACAAGAAATATCCTGTGTGTTCCGTTGCTTGATGAAACAGAAACTATTATCGGTGCTTTTGAGTGCCTTAATAAGAGAGAGGGAGATTTTTCCGAGCGAGACCAGAGGTTGCTCGAGTTGTTGTCGCGCCATGCAGCGATTTCGATTCAGCAGACTCAAACGGAACAGGAATTGCAACGCAGGCATCGCGATCTGCAATCAGAGAAATGTTCTCAGTGCGAGTTGATAGGAGAAAGCGCAGCGATCAAAGCAATCCGTTCCCATGTTTTGCGACTTTGTTCCAGCGATCTGCCGGTATTAATTATCGGGGAAACCGGCACTGGAAAGGAAACAATTGCACGGGCACTTCACTATCGAGGCAGCCGTTCGGAAAAACCGTTTGTTGTTATTAACTGTGCAGAGATAAAGCAGGCTCCGCCGGAAATAGAACAATGTTTGCTGGAGGAAGAAATCAGGCAAGCTGAGGGAGGGACTCTGTTTCTGGATGACATTGATTCTCTCAGCTTGGAGAACCAGGAAAAGCTACTTGGTTTATTGGAACAGGGAGCTGCCACTACGCCGGGAAAATCGAAAGCGATAAGCCTCACCCCTCGAATTGTTGCAGCTACACAATCGCGATTGACAGATCAGATACTGGAAGGGAAATTCCTGGAAGAGCTTTACTATCGCCTGGCAGTGGTTTCGATAGACCTGCCTGCTCTTCGGGAACGCCCTGATGATATTGCTCCTCTATTGAACTATTTCCTGGAAAATTATCGCAGGCAAGCGAAGCGGCCTGCGCTGGTATGTTCTTCGCAGGTGATTGAAAAATTCCTGGAATACTCCTGGCCGGGTAATGTGCGGGAACTGAAAAGCATGATGGAGCGACTTGCATTCGTGGCGCATTGCGATGAAATTTCTCCCGAGGATATAGCGATACTGTGTGGTCTGGAAGCAGAGGGTTCCGGTCAACAGAATACGGAAGGATTAACCGAGGCAACACTCGATTTTCAACAACGATATATCCGCCACGCGATCGCAAAGGCCAGAGGAAACATGACTGCGGCAGCTCGACTGCTCGGTCTGCATCGTTCGAATCTCTATCGAAAAATGAGACAACTGAAAATGGCGGAAGCAAAAGAAGAGCCCGGCGAAGAACGTTGACGTTCAGTCGATTGTTAAACCGTGCGGCTTTTTATGGTTGCGGGTTTTTCGTGAAGTTTGGCGAGAGGACGTCGATGAATTCGTTTTTTCATGCTGAGATTTTCCAGGTAATTCTGCCGGGACTGGTTTTGGGTGGTAAGTTTTCTGAGAAGGTGTTTTAAGCAGCTGGTGATGGCTGGAAACATCAGAATATTACGTACTGACCGATCCGGAGCGAACAGACGATGACAAACTTCCTGACGAAAATTTCATTTGCCGGTTTATCCCTGCTGGCAGTTACAATAATGCCTCAAGCCTCTCAGGCGGGTTGTCCCTGCTCGAAAGGTGCAGGGCAATCGTATTCTTATGCACAACCTTCTTCTCCGCAATATGCCCCGGTTCGACAGCCGGTTATTGCACCGCCACAACAGGCTGCTGCCGCAACGCCGCCGGGGACGTTGGGAAGAACCTATTACAAGCCCAGCAGAGAAATTCCCGCTGACAAACATCCCAGGATTGCAATGGTCGATGTGATTGCCCCCGGGGCAACCGAAGTGAGTTTGTACAATATTAACCCTCATCGTGAAGAAGATGCAGTCGAAGGATTCGAAAATGAATTGACCAACGGACTCTGGGAATTCGAAACCAAGCCACTCATTCCCGGAGTTCCTCATATTTATAAAGCAGTTTTCAGGTTTTCTAAAGCCCCGAATGCTCCAGAAACGGTACGTTATATTCGTCTGATTCCGGGTAGAATTGTATCACTCACATATTGATTTATCGTGTAATCTAATGGAGAATTAGTGTGACTCTCAAGCTCTCACACTTACCACGAAGGGGACTCTAAATGAATTTACTTTTCACTCAGCGATTTGCATCACGACTGTGCGTTGCGACATTTGTGGTGCTGGTGATGGCGACTGCTTCCGAAACTTCTATTGCAGACGATGATGATGGCAGGCTTTCCGCAATTGGTGGGCTTTCTGCGGCTCACATGTATACAAGCTATATTGCCATTGGGGCAATTGGAGACGCATTTGGGAACGATATTTATGACACGGAACGCGTTCAGGAACTGATGGGCGGTTTGGTCGGAATGCTCGATACGCTGAAAAAGCAGCTGCTTCTCGTTCAGGAAAATTGTGAAGATGAAGCAGATAAAAAGTATATAGATGAAACAATTCAAATTTATTCGCTGCTGCAGGAAGAGGCTCGTCAGCTTTCAGCTTTTTCCAAATCCCGCGATAAATCAGATCATCGAGCATACGAAAAGGCACGAACAACCGTCTGGCCTCGGATCGAAAAACTTTTGGGACTTGATGAGGAAGGATAAGATTGAAGTTCACAGGAACCAATGAAACGAAAGGTCATACACAATAATGTGTATGGCCTTTTCCTGTCTTAGGGACTTTCTCCAAGGAATAGTCCTGAAATAACTTCCCTATTTTAATGAATTCAATCTGTAGGGTGCGTCACGACGCACCCTACGATAAACCGGGAACTTATTTCGGGACTGTTCTGTAAGAGCAATTTGTTACCACCTTGCAATGCCAAAGTGCTCAGGTGTATATATATTCGTGTGGTGTTATGGTGCCGATATGGGGTGTATCACTGAAACATTCCGAAACAGGGATATGTTTGAAGTTGAATCTTTACCAAAGCCTGTTACAGTTCATGGTTCGCGGTCCCCAATAACTTTGCATATTACTGCACGGTAGTATAAAAATACTGGATTGGAGTGGGACGTTCACTCTCAATATTAATGTTTATCTTGTTGAAGGTTTTACTGGATGTCTATTACGAAAGAGAAGAAACTGGAGCTTATTGGCGATTACAAGCGGTCCGATAGTGATACCGGTTCGCCAGATGTGCAGATTGCGGTTTTATCGCACCGTATTAAAGAGTTAACAGAACATCTGAAAACCCATAAAAAAGATTTTGCCAGCAGGCGGGGTCTGTTGATGCTGGTTAGCCGTCGCCGTCGTTTGCTTGATTATGTCAGGCAAAAGGATCCAGGGCGTTATGCTTCATTGATTGAACGGCTGAATCTGAGAAAGTGAATCGTTATTCAAACCCGACAGGTAAACTGCCGGGTTTGTTTTGTTGATTGCTTCCCATCTTTACCGCAACTTCCTGGCAATCTGAAAGAAGTGATTGTTAAAGAATTGCTGGTGCGGTTTTTTGCTGGAGCATGTTTACGTGATCTCATTTGTATCACGTGAAAAAATGGAGTTGTTTGCATGACTGCATTGCTGGCGGTTTCGTGTTAAGTACGAATTTGATCCGCACAGGCAGAGACGCTTGTACCAATAAAAAATGCGTTCTCGTGCAGCTTACAGGCATCGATGTCGGTTGGTTGAGAAGTTGTAATAAAAAGTTGTATCAAGTCAATTTTGTCAAAAAGAAAGTCAATAGAAGTGTCATCAATTACAGTTGAAAAGCAGATTGCAGGAAGAACATTAAAGTTAACCACAGGTGAAATCGCAAAACAGGCCAGCGGTGCAGTACTGGTTC
>WFOZ01000639.1 GCA_015487825.1 Planctomycetaceae bacterium | reverse complement strand
GTGTTGAGGTTCGCCATTTTTGGTATGAAAGCGGTACCATGCTGCCAGATCACTAATGCCGACCCAGGCTGAAACGGCTGAAAATTTTTCAGGGTAATGGCCAGCCATCAACATCGCCATGTGCCCACCGCCGGAACTTCCTGCCAGATAAATGCGTGAGCGATCTATTTTGTAGGTTTTCAAAACATAATCGAGGCTGTCCAGAATATCCTGCCGGGCAAATTTCGAACCGCACGCTTTGGGCGATCTGTTTGGCCCGCGAAAATTGGGATGCAGAAATATCCACCCCCGCTGGACGGCTTCCTGCTGCCATTTGGAATTGTTTTGAGTGTAGTTTCCACTCCAGGAGTGTAGAAAAATAAGCAGCGGAGTTGGCTGCGTTTTTGCACTTTCAGGAACCCAGATACGTACCGGTTGCGAATTTCCATCAAGCAGACTGGCAATACGAATTTCTTCCAAAGCAGGCAGGTCTTCCGCGTAAAGCAAATTGGCAGGATGAAAGAAAATATATGCAACAAACAGGGCAAAGATGACAGAGTAATAGAAGCGATTTTTCATAGCGAATCTTTAATCTAATGAGGATGATTTAACAACGGAGTGTGGAGATTCCATTGGAAGGAAACTTCAGCTTGATGTCAATAATGAGTATGAAAAACATAACCGGGAGAAGCCGGAACCATACTAGGAAAATTAAAAATACTACAAAGATCCAGAAGTCCCAGCACGGCTGGTTTGTTTTGACAGCCGTAACCAAAATTGAATCCTGTTTGAAATTTACGCACCACGCAAAGATGCAGAGACGCAAAGAGTTTTCCGCATCGCCAAATAGCATCGATATTCATTCTGACAATATTATCTCCCTGAATGCCTTTTCTTTTTACTCTTTCTATGCGTGGAATACTTTTTGCAACATTTCATCGGCATGGACTCTGCGTTGTGTGAGGTATAGTATTTGAGAGTGCATTCTGTCCTGAAATAATCTACCAGCTTGAACTTGAACAGGAATTTGAAAATGATCATTGGTGTGCCGCATGAAATAAAAGAAGATGAGTACCGTGTTGCGATGTTACCGGTAGGTGCTGAAATGCTGACACAGGCCGGGCATCGGGTTCTCATTCAGAAAGAAGCGGGCGTTGGCAGCGGGATACCTGATCAGGCTTATCTTTCCAATGGTGCGGAAATTGTAGAAACGGCTGAGGAGATTTTTGCAACTGCAGATTTAATTGTCAAAGTGAAGGAGCCACTCGAGCCGGAGTGGGAACTGTTGCGGGAAGAGCAGGTCCTGTTTACTTATTGTCACTTTGCTGCGAATGAAAAATTAACGAGAAAAGTTTTGGCAACGGGAGTAACCGCAGTTGCTTACGAAACGTTGCGGGGCCCCAAAGGGACGCTGCCGTTATTGACTCCGATGAGCGAAGTCGCAGGACGTATGAGCGTGCAGGAAGGGGCGAAGTTTCTGGAACGCCCCCAGGAGGGCCGTGGAATTTTACTTGGCGGAGTTCCCGGCGTGGCACCTGCTCACATTGTTATTTTAGGCGGTGGTGTTGTCGGCAAAAATGCTGCTCAGATCGCAGCCGGTTTCCAGGCGGATGTCAATATTCTCGATGTGAATGTCGAGCGTCTGCGTTACCTCGAAGATATTATGCCTGCTAATGTGAATACGCTTTACAGCGACCGCCATAATATTATTGAGCAACTCGAACGAGCTGATCTGGTGATTGGCTCGGTACTAATTCCCGGAGCCAAAGCCCCGAAACTTGTCACCAGAGAAGATTTGAAGAGAATGAAGCCCGGTGCAGTCATTGTCGATGTCGCAGTCGATCAGGGAGGATGTTTTGAAACAACTCAGCCGACCACGCATTCTGAACCGACCTTCATCGTGGATGATATCGTGCATTACTGCGTCGCCAACATGCCCGGCGCGGTCGGACGTACCAGCACCTATGCGCTATGCAATGTCACGTTTCCCTATGTAATGAAAATCGCAGAGCATGGGCTGATCGATGCGGTTTCTGCAGATGCCGGGTTCGCAGAAGCAATCAACATGCACGCCGGGCAACTCACCAACCAGGCGGTCGCAGGAACCTTCGGGATGCAATGGAAGCGTTTCGCTGAATTGGTAACCTGACTTACTCTTCCAGTCCGGATAAATACAACTTGACCAGTTCATCAGGAAAAGCGATCATTATTTTGACATTCTCTCCTTGCCGGGCGGTTCTGATTGATTTTAATGATTTTGTGTAGAGGTACAGGACCAGGTTGTCAAGAACTTCAGGATCCTGCGGATCGAAACCGTTTCCTTCCATTTGAAAAAGAGCTTTCCATTGAGCGACAACATCGTCGATTGCTTTCTTGACAACATCGCCATTCTCGTTTTGATAAAGCGTAGCTCTAATCGCAAGCCGATTAACAAATGTCGCTCGCATGGAAACGACTTCAATATGTTCAAGCATGACTAAACTTGATGGAGGTATTCCCATCGAAGCCAGAGCAGCCAATTGATCTTCAGGAGACATTTTAGAATATATTTCCTGATACATTTTTCGTGTTTTCTGGAAATCAATAATGGCTGCTACAGAATTGTTTTCGATAACGTCCCACTGCTTTTTCCATTGATGATTCTTGCCTCGCCGCATGGCGTCAATAAAATCGTGCATGGAATTCTTTCCTGTTGTCACAATAAATGTATAATCATCCGGAAACATCCAGTAGGCGAGAATTGTTCTTTCTTTTTTGTCTTTTTTACTCCCTCCGAAATAGGTGCTCTGTTTGTAGGATAAAGTATCAACCGTATAACCATCTTTGATGCTTGTTTTAAATATCCTGCTTTGATCGATCTGTGTTTTAGTTTGAATAGTATAGGCAATTGTCACCTCTTCGGGATTTCCCGAGGTAGAAGCAAGATAAAAAAACCTTGTTGCTTCAATGCCTGCAAACTTTATTCCAATTACATCAAGGAACTGTGAGTCCACATCTTCCAGCAGTTGTTCGCGATACGGTTTGATGAGATCTTGAGCCATGATCTCTTGCGGCTTCATGGCTAAAACCGCCAGGGCGTTATCGGGAACAAAATTCAGATTTAGCTTTTTTGCAGCGGTTGTATTTGTTTTTTTCTCCTCATTACCCGGTTCTTTTTTCTGTGCAGGCGAATCAACGAGAGGTTCGTCAGCCAGTAGAGGTAGAGGGAGCAAAACGAACAGCAAAGCCAGATAAAAGAAAAGAAAGTCTCGAGTCAATACTTGAAAGCGGAGAGACCTGGCGAGAGGATAAAGTATCATGAGGGCGCTTCCGTGCCGCGAATGGATTATTTTTTGCGGCCTTGTGCAAATTTAAAAAGTTACCATGTGGCTACAGCTAACAAGGCAAACCGACTGGGCCAGGACCATGTGTAGAACAGAAGGAACGTGAAAATCTATTCAGGGGGTATTGACGGCGATAGAAGATGTTTCGTCAAGGTCAATGTTCTCATTTCCCCCATTTTGTTACAGGCCGGGAGCATGTTGCCTGGAAGGTCCCATATTTCGTTAACTTGCTTTAATTTAACGAGTTAAGACTTTTTCGGCAGGATATATTTCCTGCTGTGGCGGTTTTCCAGAGCTGTGTTATGGGAATCACTATTTGCTCAAGAACAGAAAGAGTCATTTCATTTTCTGGTTGCTGCTACGTTTTGCTGAGTGGCTGTTCGCAATGTCGCCCCAGCACGGCTGGTTCATTCTGATAGCCGTAACCAAACTGATATTTTTTCTAAAATTTGCGAGCCGTTCGCAAACTTTACCGTTAGTAATACAAATGCAGCAAGAGCGTATCCCGTTCGGTTTCGAAAGGAGTATCTCTCGTGAGCAGGCCCGGTTGTGGTCTCTGCGGTTGGCGGGAAATGAGGGAAGTAAGCAAGGTTGGGAGAGTTTAGGAGTTATATGTTTACCGGTGGGAAATTCTTGTCCATTCCTTCCAGGCGGCCAAAAGAGAGTTGACATCTACTCTCTTTGATTTATAACTTAATAGCATTAATAAAGGATTGACATACCAACGTTAATGTTTTTTGTGGAGTGGCAACACTCGAAACCTACCCTATAGACCATACCCTCAATCCTTACCTCATATTATTGTTTCAGGAATTCCGGGCAATTCTTGTGGCATGCATACCGCAGAGAAATATCGGCAAGACGACTCTCCCTGTTATAATGGGAGCCGAACAGTGTTGAGCCGTTGCATATATAACAGCGAATTATTTTACCTTTAAGTTGCGACATTCCTTACTAAGGAGAGTTACTGATGGGGCATAAGAACACAAGAGTTTCAAGTTGTAATCCGGGGCACTTTCGACGTCTCTCGCGGCGTGGTTTTCTAACTGTCGGTGCAATTGCAGGGGCAGGGTTGACACTTCCTGATTTATTTCGTCTTGAGTCTGCCCAGGCGGACTTGAAAGATTATGCGAATTTTGAAGGGACCGCAAAATCGCTCATTCACATTTACCTTCCCGGCGGAATGGCTCATCAGGAATCGTTCGATCCGAAGCCTTATGCACCGATCGAATATCGCGGAGAAATGAAGCAGGTTAAAACCAAAATCGAAGGCAAGCTCTTTGGTGAAACTCTTGCGAAGACGGCTCAGGTTGCTGACAAACTGACAATCATCAATTCCATGAGTCATGGAGAGGCTGCACACGAGCGGGGCACCCATAACATGTATACCGGGTATCGTCCCAGCCCGGCTTTGAAGTTCCCGAGTATCGGTACGATTATCAGTCACCAGTTCGGGCCAAGAAATAATCTGCCACCTTATGTCTGTATTCCCAACCAGCCCAATGAGTTTGCGGGTACGGGTTATCTCAGTTCCTCTTTTGCTCCGTTCAGTCTTGGTTCCGACCCTGCAAGCGGTGGCTTCAAAGTGCGTGACTTAAACATGTCCGCGGGGATTGATGAATCACGTTTTGCAACTCGCCGTAGTGCGCTTGAAGCGGTTAACAGTCACTTCCAGTCTTTGGAAAAATCCGACAAGCTTTCAGCAATGGATACATTCTACCAGCGAGCTTATTCGCTGATTAGTTCTCCGCAGGCTCGTGAAGCTTTCGATCTCAATAAAGAAGACGCCAAGCTTCGTGATGCTTACGGTCGAAATACGGCTGGTGCTCGCATGCTGATGGCCCGTCGGCTTGTCGAAGCAGGTGTGCGGCTGGTTAACCTCACTTATGGAGGTTGGGACATGCACGGACGGATCGTGGCCGGTTTCAAGAGCCAGATGCCTCCGTTCGATCAGGCATTTTCCCAACTGATTACCGATCTGGATCAGCGAGGATTACTTGACAGTACAATTGTCATGGTTTCTTCGGAATTCGGGCGGACACCAAAAATGAATAAAGACGCCGGTCGCGACCATTGGCCGAAAGTATTCAGTGTCGTTCTGGCAGGAGGGGGCGTGAAACGCGGCTATGTTCATGGTGCCTCTGATGCAACTGCGACAGAGCCGGAGAGAGATGCAGTCGGTTGTGAAGATCTCTTCTCGACTGTTTACTACACAATGGGGATTATCTCTGATAAAGAGATTATGGCGCCTGGTGATCGCCCCATCGAAATTGTGAACGGTGGAAAAGTCATCAAGGATGTTCTTGCTTAATGAAGTGATAGCAATCATTGCGGCTGATTTACGAATCGGTTTTACAGCCGCAATGTTTCGATATAACTGAGTTTACTTTGCTGTTTGATTTTACCTGTTAGGTTACAAGGTGCCCGTGAGGCAGGGGCTTCGCGGGAAGGAGACTTGAGTAATTCTGACTGCTGAAACCATCTCCATGAGCCAAAGGGGGACTGCTCATGTGGAGTCGCATACCGACTTTACGTTCTCGTTGTATTCAATTTCTTTGCTGCCTGCCTGCCTGTTTCGTGCTGTTTTCCGGCTTGGCAATTCAGCAGGCCAATGCAACCGACCCGCAGTTGTCGACATTGACGCCTTACGGTGCAAAACTGGGGAGCGAGGTTGTTGTCACTTTTAATGGGGATCGTCTGGATGACGCAGAGGAAATTCTCTGCAATGAACCCGGCCTGGAATTCTCTGAGTTGACAGTGCTTAAAGATAAAAAGGGAAAGCAGCTCACAGTAAAAATAAAGGTGCTTCCGGATGCTGTATTGGGGACGCATCGTTTGAGGGTCCGTACCAGGTCTGGTATTTCAAGACTGGCGCCTTTCTTTGTCGGGACCTACCCGGTTGTCGATGAAAAAGAGCCCAACACCGATTTCACAACTCCTCAGGCTGTGGAAAATAATGTCACTGTTCATGGCAGGATTGATCGGGAAGATGTCGATTATTTTGCAGTGAAGGCCAAAAAAGGAGAGCGGCTCAGTGTTGAGATCGAAGGGCTGAGGATGGGGACATACTACCTGGGCGGTACGTTTTTTGATCCGTATGTCGCGATAATGAATGCGAGTCGATTCGAGCTGGATGCTCGTGATGACCATGCTTTGACCCGGCAGGACTGTTTTGCATCAGTTATCGTTCCGGAAGATGGTACCTATTACATTCAGGTGCGTGACGCCTCTTATGGCGGACATGGAGCCTCTTTGTATCGCGCTCACATTGGCAATTTTGCTCGACCCGTTGGTGTGCTTCCTGCTGGCGGGAAGCCGGGGGAAGTTCTTAAAGTTAAGTTGCTGGGTGATATTGCAGGAGACTTTGAGCAACAGGTAACGATCCCTTCGGAAAAACCTCTTTCGTTCGGTGTTTTTGCATTGAGTAATAATTTGGTGACGCCCACGTGGAATCCGCTGTGGGTCTCACCGCTTGAAAATGTGATCGAAGTGGAACCGAATGAAACCATCGCTCAGGCGACAGCGATGGCTATTCCCTCTGCAGCTAATGGATACCTTTCCTCTGGTGAAGATAGTGACTATTTCAAACTTACGATGAAGAAAAATCAGCAGGTTGATATCGATGTCATTGCACGACGTGTTCGATCGTCTATTGATTCTGTTGTTAATGTTTACAATGCCAAGGGGGGACGCCTTGCAGGTGATGATGACCGAAAGCGGCCTGATAGCTGGTTGCGGTTCAAAGCTCCTGCCGATGGCGATTACTTTGTCAAAGTTGTTGATCAACTTGGTAAAGGTGGTCCCGATTACTATTACCGCATTGAAGTTACAGCGGTCGCTCCCAGGTTGACTATTACCAGTAACGAGGTAACTCGCTACGTCCAGCCGGATGTGGAAATCCCTGAAGGCCGTCGTGTTGCGTTTCTGGCCAGCGTCAGACGTGAAAATTTTGGAGGAGCTGTTACGTTTTCTGCAAGTAACCTTCCTGCAGGCATAACAGTCGAAGCTCCTGCAACCTGGGCTAATGATGGTGTGGTGCCAATCATGTTCCATGCTCCCGCGAAAAGCCCTTTAGGGGCAAAGTTTGCTACAGTCACAGGAACCTGGCAAAATCCGGGCAATGCAAACCAGAAGGTTTCTGCCAAAGTTGTGCAGGATCATATGCGAATTCGTGGTCGAAATCAGAACAATTATGTCTGGAAGGAATCGTTCGATACGATACCCGTTGTTGTTACCGAACATATTCCGTTTGATGTTAAAATTATTGAACCGAAAGCGCCAATTGTGCGTGGTGGATCAATGCAATTGAAAGTAGTAGCGACCCGCGATGAAGGCTTTGATGCGGATATTCAATTACTGGTTTTGCAGAACCCTCCGGGAGTCAATTCCAGTCGCTCTATCAAGATCGTCAAAGGGAAGAACGAAGCGGTCATTCCGATGAATGCCTCCGGCAATGCTCCGATTAGAGAGTCGGACATTACTGTTCGGGCAATTGCCAGAGTTGGGAATGCAAATGTTGAAATCTGTACTCCGTTTGCAAAAATCAAAGTCGCAGAGCAATACATGAAACTGAAATATGTGACCTCTGCTGTTGAGCGGGGTTCGAGTCTTGATTTTCCGGTTCAAATTGAAAATGTGACTCCTTTTGAAGGAAAAGCCAAAGTTGAACTGATCGGGCTTCCTAATAAAGTTACCACTGTTGCTCAGGAAATCACCAAGGATACGAAAGAAGTTGTCTTTCCAATCAAGACTGATCCTGCTTCGCCTCTTGGCGAACATAAAAATCTGTTTTGCCGTATTACGGTGATGGTAAATGGAGAGCCTGTGCTGCATAACATCGGAACCGGACGCCTGCGGCTTAATAAACCGGCTCCTAAAATTGTTGCCAAGAAGGCAGCACCGAAAGCTGCTCCTAAAAAAGCAGCAGTAACACCCAAGAAGAAAGTACTTTCGAGGCTTGAAATGCTCAGAGAGCAGCAAAAGGCGATTCGAGAGAATTCAAAATAACCCTCCTGAATAACACCAGTTGCCCGCGGAATTCGTTCGGGTAATCCAGCCGGTTCGTTGTTCAATCGTTGTTTGTATATGATTGATGAGGATATGAGACATGAGATCGTTTATTAATCGAGCTGTACGGTTTTCTGCACTGGCTTGCCTGGCAGTTTTATGCACGACATCTGCCCGCGCTGCTGATCGAACTATTGTAAAACTGGGAGCGTATCCTCCCGAAGTCAATTTGAAGACAGCGAAAGATCGTCAGTCGCTCGTGGTTCAGGCCATCTATGCAGATGGTGTGACTGAAGACGTCACGAGCCAGACCGCTTTTGCTCTGGAAGGGCCTGCCTGTGTCCGAATTGACGGACGTATTCTCTACCCGCTGGCTGATGGCAAAGCACAACTCAAATGCAGCTTCGGCGGAAAAGAAGTGAAGATTCCCGTCAATGTTGTTGAAGCGAAAACACCTCGTCCGGTCAGCTTCAAGATGGATATTATGCCCATCATGATGCGGACGAGTTGCAATACGGGAAGTTGTCACGGTTCTGCTCGTGGAAAAGATGGCTTTAATCTTTCCATTTTCGGATTTGATCCAGATGGAGATCATTACCGCATTACCCGTGAGCAACTCGGACGCCGAATTAATCTGGCTGTTCCCAAGGCAAGTTTGATGGTTGAAAAAGCAGTCGGTATTGTTCCGCATACCGGTGGTAAGTGTTTCGATATCGATTCGGAATACAGTAAAGATCTTATCGACTGGATTGCTGCAAGCTGCCCCAAGGATCCTGCAGATATACCAATTTGCGATGCCGTTGATGTCTACCCGAAACAAGCCGTTCTTGATGGAGCAGGTACAACTCAGCAAATGACCGTCGTGGCTCATTATACAGATGGCAGCGAACGGGATGTCACTCATCTGGCGCTGTTTCAGTCAAGCAACGATAACTCAGCGACAATCGATAAACTGACCGGCCTGGTTACTGCAGGGAAACGTGGCGAAGCGTTTATTATGGCCCGTTTTGCTTCTCACACCGTCGGGGCTCAGTTTATCGTTCTTCCTAAAGGCCTGGTATTTGAACCGACCAAAGAGAAACCGGTTAACTATGTAGACGAACTGGTTTTGCTTAAGCTGAAAAAATTACGAATGACTCCTTCTCCGGTCTGTTCAGATGAAGTTTTCGTTCGCAGAATTTATATCGATATGGTTGGTATGGTTCCCAATCGTGAACAGTATGAGGCCTTCATTGCAGACAAGTCTGCGGACAAGCGAGCCAAGCTGATCGATGAGTTGCTGCAGAAGAAAGAATTCACTGAGTTGTGGGTTTCCAAATGGGCGGAATGGCTGATGATGAGATCCAGTAACCGGGTCAGCTATAAAGCGATTATCCTTTACTATAACTGGTTAGCGGAACAGATTGGAGACAATGTCCCGCTTGATAAAATGGTTATCAATCTGCTGACAAGTAACGGAGGAACATTCAGCGAACCTGCAACCAATTACTATGAACTTGAAACCAACAATCTGAAAGTGGCGGAGAATATCGCCCAGACCTTTATGGGAATGCGAATTCAATGTGCCCAGTGTCATAACCATCCGTTTGATCGTTGGACGCAGGATGATTATTACAACTTTGCAGCATTCTTTTCCCAGATTGGTCGCAAGCAGGCTGAAGATTATCGTGAACGCATCATTTACAACCGGGGTAGCGGAGAAGTTCGTCACGTGGTTACCGGAAAAAATGCGGTCCCGGTTTTTCTGGGCGGGCGTCAACCCGATGTGAAAGGGAAAGATCGTAGAGAAGTGATGGCGAAATGGCTTGCTTCTCCTGAAAACCCCTACTTCGCAGAGAACTTTGTTAACCGTATCTGGCAGCATTTCTTTGGTATCGGAATTATCGATCCTGTTGATGATATTCGTGTCAGTAACCCAGCAACCAATCCGCAATTGCTGAAAGAACTCGCAAAAAGATTTACAGAGTCCGGGTACGATTCTCGACAATTGATCCGTGAAATCTGCAACTCGAATACTTATCAGCGGGCCACCAAACGGAATGAAACTAACGAAACCGATGAGACAAACTTTGCTCATCAGGCGATTCGACGAATCAAGGCGGAGTCACTTCTGGATATTATTTCGCAGGTGACACATACCAAAGATAAATTCCGTGGCCTGCCTCTTGGTTCAAGAGCGGTTCAGGTTTCAGATGGGGCCACATCGAATTATTTCCTGACAACATTCGGGCGGGCAACTCGCGAGACCGTTTGTTCCTGCGAAGTAAAAATGGAGCCTTCTCTCTCCCAGGCGTTGCATCTGCTCAATGGCGATACCGTCAATGGAAAAATTAAAAGCGGGGGAGTGATAAAAACTTACGCGGAAAAGAAAATGGCACCGGATGATGTCATTACGGACCTTTATATCGTCTGTCTTTCACGAAAGCCGGTTGAAGAAGAACTTGCAAAACTTCGCCCGATGTTTTCTGACCCTAAAAATTATACAAAAGCGAGTGAAGATGTTTTCTGGGCCTTGTTAAACAGCCGGGAATTCCTGTTCAATCATTGATTGAGATCGTTTGCTGTTACTTGCAGGGTGCGTTCAACGCACCAAATGTTGCTGCAGTCGTACGGACCACATAATAGATTCCTTCAACTCCTCGAGACTGTTTCTTGAGGACACAAACTCCCCGGGAGTTCCTACCATGATGCTTCGCCTGACGTTAACTACGATGGTTTTGTTTTCTCTGCTCGGTGTTTTACCTTTGCAGGCTGAAGATAAAAAAGAGCCTGCCAAAAAAGAAACGCCCAAGATCACGTATGATGATCATATTCTTCCCCTGTTACGGCAACGTTGTGGTTCCTGCCATAACGGGAACGATCAAAAAGGAGGGCTCGTTCTCGATACGTATACCGGTTTGATGCTTGGTGGCGGGTCGGGAGATTCTGTCGAACCGGGAGATTCAGACTCCTCTTACCTGTATATGGTAATTGCTCATGAGAGCGAGCCGTATATGCCTCCCAAGCAACCAAAAATGCCGGAAAAAGAACTGGCGTTGATCAAACAGTGGATCGACTTGGGAGCCTTGGAAAACAAAGGTAGTAAGCATGTCAAGAAGAAGAATGAATTAGCCAAGATAGAAATATCAACAGAACGCCCCGCTGATGCCCCCGTGCTGCCTGTAGGCGTTTCATTGAAGCCTGGAACAATAACACAGAAGCCAAACAGTATTACCGCTTTGGCCTGTAGCCCATGGGCCCCATTAACTGCTGTTTCGGGTTTTGAACAGATTCTGCTTTATAATACTCAGACGGGGCTACTTAGCGGAGTTTTGCCATTTCCTGAAGGAACGCCTCAGATTTTGAAATTCAGCAGAAACGGACGCCTCCTTTTAGCAGGTGGCGGCCAGGGAGGAGCATCGGGAAAAGTAATCGTCTGGGATGTTAAAACGGGCAAACGCGTTGCTGAGCTGGGGAACGATTACGATGCTGTGCTTGCAGCTGATATCAGTTCTGACCATGCGCTGGTTGTTATGTGTGGCCCCAAGCGGATGGTGCGGGTTTATTCTGTTCAGACCGGCGAGTTAATGTATGAACGCAAAAAACATACCGACTGGGTGATGGCAGCTGAGTTTTCTCCCGATGGTGTTTTGCTTGCAACAGGGGATCGAAGTGCAGGAGTGTATTTATGGGAGGCGATGACCGGCAACGAGTACCTCACACTCAAGGGGCATACCAAGGCAGTGACAGATATTTCGTGGCGGCCCGATTCCAATTCTGTAGCCAGTTGTAGCGAGGATGGTACAATTCGCTTGTGGGAACTGAACGACGGTCGGGAAATCAAACGCTGGAACGCCCACGGCGGCGGTGTTTCTTCGATTGAATATACCCGAGATGCCCGAATTGTTTCAGTCGGTCGTGATCGAGTTGCAAAACTCTGGCAGGGCGATGGAAAAGCGATCAAGTCGTATGGAGGTCTTCCGGATCTGGGCCTTGAAGTGGCATTTGATTCTGAGATGAATCGAGTCATTGCAGGGGACTGGTCAGGACAGGTTCGTGTTTGGGATGCCACTTCTGCAGCGACATTATTGACTCTTTCGGCAAACCCGCCCGGCTTGAACGAACAACTTGCTGCACTGGATGTTAAGCTGAAAGCCACACAGGCATTAGTGACAGCGACAGCAAATAAAATTACAGCGACAAACAATGCCATCGCTGCACGTAAAAAAGCATTCGAAGATGCTAAAGTCAAACAGGCAGCTTTGGAGACCGGATTGAAAAAAGCGGTAGCAGACAAGGCAGCGATTGATAAAAAAGCACAGGATCTGGTGATATCCGCCTCAACACATAAGAAGAATTACGAACAGCTCAAAGCACAACTCGTTGCGGCCAATAAAACTTTTGCGACAGCCAATAAAACGGTAAAAGATCGCAGCAATGCTTTAACCAAACAGACAACTGCTAAGCAGCAGGCAGATAAGAAAATCGCTGATCTGAAAGCGAAAGTTCAGCAACTGAG
>WFOZ01000638.1 GCA_015487825.1 Planctomycetaceae bacterium | reverse complement strand
CTCCTCTACTCTACTGGCTATCAAAAATTCTGCCACTTTTGCGCAGCATTTCATTGATAAGAGCTTAATCTGGCTGAGCTCTTCCCTGTTCATAAAGGGCCAATTTATGATTGACGTTATCAATCTGACACAGCATTACGGCGTCAAGCCAGTGCTGCGTGATATCAATTTGACGATCAATGCGGGGGAACTTGTTGCAATTCTCGGTCCGAATGGAATGGGAAAAACGACATTACTCGCTGCGATTGCGGGGATTCTTTCGCCACAAAAAGGGGCTGTCGTGATCGATGGGCTGTGTCGTCGAAATACTGTCGAAGAAGAATTGGAGATCCGTAAGCGAGTCATCTACGTTTCGGATCATCCGTGGTTGCCCGCCAATCGTACGGGACGCGAGTTCGTTCACAGCATCGGTCGGCTGTACGATCTTGATGAAGAAAAACTTCTCGATTTAACCCAGCGACTGCTCGAACTGTTCGATTTGAACGAAGTGGCGGATCATGCGTTAAGCAGCTATTCGAACGGGCAGAAACATAAAGCGGCTTTGTGTGCGGCGCTGGTTTGTGAAACGCCGGTCCTGTTAATCGATGAGGCGTTCTCCGGCGGGTTGGACCCGGCTGGAATACTTGCACTGAAAAAAGTGCTTCGCCATTTGGTGAAAGAAAAAAATGCAACCGTCGTCGTCACCACCCCGGTGCCGGAACTTGTTGAAGAAGTCGCTGATCGCATCATCATTCTGAAAGAAGGGGAAGTCGCAGCGTTCGATAACATGGCCGGATTAAGAGAACAGGCCAGTTGTGATGGCCCACTCAGTGAAGTGCTGCAAAAACTCGTCCATCCGGAAATCATCAACAAGCTGGACCAATACTTCGAGGTGGAATCATGAAAAACTGGATGCGCGTCGTCTTACCACCGGGGAGTTGGATTGCTGTATTCATTCTGATGTATCTGGTGGTCGTTGGTTTTATGTGGCTGACTGACTTCGTTGGGCCGCAGGGGTGGAAGAACCAATTTTTATTTACCGCTCGCGATGGTGTTGTGCTGTTTGGGGCGTTTGTTTACGGATGCTTTCGGAGTACTTACTTCCATCCGGCTTGCCATTCAGAGTATTCAGATTTTCTGAAACAGACTGCCTGGACCCCGGAAAAACCGTTACCGCTGGGGCCGGTGAATCTGGTTTGGCAGGATGCTGTGGTCTTGCTTTTTCTGCTGGCGGCGATCTGGCCTGAACCATTTTTTCATCCGTTGGCCCCGTTGTTCACGATGATACTTGGATATTTCATCGGTCTGCTCTTCGTTTTTCAATTTTGTCATGTGTGGAAGCAACTGTATATACTTGCGTTCGGTTGTGGGACTGCTGTTTTATTCTGGTCGAACCCGCTGGGGGCATTTTTGATTTTGGCGGCTTTATATGTCGTCGCCTGTCGAGGGGTTAAAGAATCGTTAACAGAAACGCACCGCACAATGTTACGAGAGGCGATATCGACCAACAAAATCCATTTGGAGCCAGATAAGCCTTTTGTTCAGGATATCATGAAACGACTCACCGGCTGGCCTTTTGATTCTCTGGTTGCCCGAAAACCAACATTTGGATTTATGAGAGACCGGCTAACATCGATTCCGCGCGTTCACGGAATTTTAATCAGCCTGCTGGTCGGTTGGTCCGTTTTTTCAATTGCCTTTATGATACTTCAAATTTCTGAAGTTGACCGTAACGATTCGCTCAGTTTTTTAACGGACCATGTCCCCACGGTGGGGGAAGTGTTGCAACAGGAATTGCTGCATCCCGGGCAGTCTATAGTCAACGAGGATTCAGATTTTGCGTTAATGCTTCTCACGATCCCCGGTTTCTTTCTCTCTCTTTTCAGGTTGAGTTCATATTGTGAAGGGCATTATCATCCTCCTATCAATCTTTGGGGAAGGTTCCAAACATTCCGTTGGATTATTCCCGAATACGACAAGGTGTTTATCTCGCCAATTGCAATTTTGCTTGTTCCGGCGATTTTTAGCCCGGCATCATACTACATCGGAATATCGCCTCTGTTTACAGGGCCGCTGATGGTCACGCTGATGTTTTTGGCCGCGTTGTTGATTGGTCCCAATCGAGTCGAATGGCAACTGACCGCCCCATGCAGGTTGGCCCGACCTCCCAAATACAGTAAGAGGGAGCCCAATGCTTTTGTTGAGTTATAGCAGGGTGTCCTAAACTGGCGTAGCCGGAACCAAACAGGGATTAAAACCACGAAAGAAGAGACAATTATTCGTTTAATGGCAATCAGGGTAGCCCGACCACTTTTAGTGGTTGGGTGCCGCTAGGCACAAGATGAATGCGCCATGTGAG
>WFOZ01000637.1 GCA_015487825.1 Planctomycetaceae bacterium | reverse complement strand
GAACGCTGCGTTGGCTTCGGTTCGTGCGGCTTATCAATCGTTCCCTCGACAGAATCTCCTTCGACACTGACTCGCAACTTCGTCCCGACAGCGTCATCGTAACAGGCATATTTCAAAGAGACTTCAAACCGTCCCGGCTTCACGACATCGGTTTCCCACCAGATCGATTCTTCCGTATCGGTCCAGTCGGTTAACCAGTCATGAGCAAATCCCCAGCGGTTGTACCAGCGAATCTTCCCCGTGAAATATGCTTCAGGAACGGTCAGCTTCACTTCCGGCCACTGCGGGTATCCAAGTTGTATCGTTGGTCTGGTAATCGGAACTGCTGTCACATCTTCAAACCACTTTGCATACGCATTTGAAAGTTCTGTGACAACACCTCGATGAGACGCCGAAATATCTTTGGTCTGGCCCGGGTCATTGTGCATATCAAACAGTTCCCAGCCTTTCCCTTCGTTCACACATCGCCAACGCTCGGTACGAACAGAACCAGGAAACGGCTGCTTGACACTGGCAGAGATCGGCTGCCCGAGAGCACCCACCAGATGCTTCCATCCGGGGTTGCGGGTAAAAATCATACGGTCTTGAGGCCATTGTTCATCCTGACCAAGAAGCAGCGGAGCCAAAGAGCGACCATCAAGCGGCTTGGTTTTTACTTTCTGCAAATCGACATGGCATAACTGTGCGATTGTCGGCAGCAGATCGATATGACCAGCCAACTGAGGAAGCACTTTGCCCGCTTCGATTTTTTTCGGCCAGCGGACAAACATCGGAACACGCACGCCTCCTTCATGAACGGTTCCTTTCATCCCCCGCATCCCGGCATTGAACCGAGACCCTTGCGGCCCCTCTGCCCCGTTATCAGAGAGAAAAATGACAATCGTATTGTCTGCAATTGCGAGCTTGTCCAGTTGCTTCAAAAGTCGACCGACATTCTCATCGATGTTTTGAACCAGTCCATAAATTGCAGCCGGCTTGTTATCCAGGCCACGAGCCTTGTACTTATCGTAATAACGATCAGCAATCTGCATCGGTGTGTGCGGCGCGTTGTAAGGCACATAGCAGAAGAAAGGCTGTTTGTGATTTTCACGAATAAACTGCATCGCAGCATCGGTCAGAACATCGGTGATAAAACCTTTTGTGGGAACCATTGTTCCGTTCTTTTCGAGAATCGGATCAAAATAATCATCCCAGTGACCTTGAGGCATTCCAAAAAAATCGTCAAAACCCTGCCCCCGCGGATGCGATGGATAATGTTCACCGATGTGCCATTTACCGAAACAGCCACTGACATAACCTGCGCTGCTGAGCACTTCGGGGATCATCACTTCATCGGGGCGAACAGCTTCGACGCCTCTGGTTACCGAAGCACATCCGGTCCGTAAATTGTAACGGCCTGTGAGTAGCGTTGCCCGGGTCATCGAACAAAGAGGACAAACCATGAACCGTTCAAACCGCGTCGATTCCTTAGCAAGCCGGTCAAGCACCGGCGTATCAATTTTGTCATTGCCGTGCAGCGCCAAATCGCCATAGCCTTGGTCGTCAGTCAGTATCAATAAAACATTGGGCCGCTCGCCAGCATGCAATAAACAGGTCGTTACCCCCTGACACAACACCAGCAGGAAAGCGAAAACGATAAGAGATCGAGAAGTCACTAAAATATTTCCACCTCCTCAAAAAGGATTTTGCACAACTCCGGACATCATTCCAAATGGCAAACAACAAAAGCCGACGATGTAACCATCCAGCAAAACAAATTCTGTATGCTGTTATTTTTGTATAAGTCTGCAGGCCATAAGGTTCATTTCGTTGTAGAAACTTATGACATTAACGATGAAGATGAGAACTCATCCTGCTGCCTTGTACTACTAACGGTCAATTTTTTGCATGCAGCGCAAATCTCAAACAATATTCAATTTTGACTGCGGGCCGGATTTGAACAGTCGTGCTCCGTTACTGCACTATCGCTCGGCATCGATCCGAAGTTCTCAAACGGACGAAGCACTACTCTATTTTTTCTTTTTTTTCTTTGCAACAACCGGCAACGGGCCGGCCATTGGGGCAGTTTCAAAAAATTTTCCACTTTCAATCAGTCTGGGATCACCGGTGCTTTTCAATTCACTCATCAATTGATGGCGAAGCTTGCTTACGACTGCTTTATATTCCGCAACAGCAGCAACGTTGTTCATTTGATGCGGATCTTTTTTCAGATCGAACAGTTCCTCTCGCGGGCGTTTGCCGTATGCGTGATCAAAAAATGGCTTCCATTTCGGGACATTCCGATGAGAAACCAGCCAGGCTTTCGTCGGGCCTGCATCTTCATCCGGCAGCGTGCTAAAGGTATTGTTTGTTAATTCATCAACTGAAGGCGTACTGCCCTGAGCGAGTGAATAATGATCGCCAAGCGGATAACGTTCCGGGTGAAAGTTGATCACAAACAGGTAGTCGTTGGTTCGAATTGCCCTTTGTGGATAAGGCAAATACCCTGCACGCGCCCCCGCAACATGCCTTTCCCGACCGATAAATACTTGAGTGCGTTTTTTATCAACAAGCCCCTGTTGTTTGGATTGAAGAGTTGGCCAGAGAGTTCGAGCTGTCATTACATCCGGTCGTTTTACTTTTCCGGCATCAAGAAATGTAGGAGCCAGATCCGGCAGGCTCACAAAATCATCAACCACGCGCCCCCCTTGAATTCCGGGGCCGGTCAGAACAAGCGGGACACGAGTACCGAAATCATAAAGATTGCATTTTCCGTGTGGAAATCCGGCCGGGCCGTGATCACCGGAAATCGCAATGATTGTGTTCTCGAATTCCCCCGCTTTTTTCAGTTCCTCAACGATAATACCAAGCGACAAATCAAACGCCTGAGCTTCTCCGAGGTAGTCAGCAAAATCCTGTCGCACTTCAGGAACGTCCGGCAAGAAAGGAGGCAGCTTTCCTTTCAAATCATCCGGATCGATATTCCAAATTTCTCGTCCAGACCCCTTGATCCATTTGCGATGAACATTCGTAGGGCCAAACCAATAAGCAAAAGGGACACCATTTTTCTTACTGGCAAGAAATGCTTGGAGGTTCCCTCGTACTTCGTTCCCCAGTATCTGCTTGGCTTGCTCAATCGTCTTACCACGCTGCGTCAACTTGATCACGTTCTGAGAAAAACCGTTGAACTTACCGCCTGCCTGGTGATAAGCGTTGGCACGACCGCCGTAACCGGCATCGCGTGGCGATCCCGGACTCCACACCTTAAATGTGTAACCAATATGATATCCATTTTCCTTCAACAGTAACGGCCAGGTCGGAATTGATTCATCCCAGATCGCCCCTTGAAGAATCGCGCCTCGACCTGTGCGCCAGAAGTGCTGACCGGATAGAATCGAACTTCTGCAAGGCGTGCAGGAAGGAGCATTAACAAAAGCATTGCGAAACAGAACTCCAGATTTTGCGAGCGCATCGAAATTCGGAGTCTGAATAAGATCGTTCTCCGTTCCCGGCCCATCAATTTTTGCATACGCACTGGCGTGCCGGCCCCAATCATCTGCAAAGGCAAAAAGAATATTCGGCCTCTGCTCTGCCGCTGCAGCAGCAGCCGAGGTCAACTGAGCAATCACAACAATAATAAACAGACAATTCAAAACACGTCCAGCACGGCTGGTTTGCCTGGACCTCTGAAACCAAAGTAAAACTTCCTGGAAACCTGTGAGACATGCCAAGAAACTGACCAATATCGGCATAGAGGGCACCTTTTCAGTTGAATACAGCTTGTATCTTACAATTGAGAGAACTACAGGATTCGCTTATTGAGAAGCTTTCGATAGAGTTATACTACTCTGTATATTAACTTCCATCAATGATTCAGCAATTTGAGCATCTTTTTTGCACTACGGACAGTTAATTTCTGCACCTGTTAAGCTCTTATCAATGAAATGCTGCGCAAAAGTGGCAGAATTTTTGATAGCCACAGAGAGCCCAGAGGAATAGATTGAAAGATTTTGAAGTAACCCATCACCACTTTTTCAGGTTTTGATTATTTGTGTTATTTCGTAACTGTTCAGCGTTGGTG